>CAIQJD010000679.1 GCA_903872005.1 uncultured bacterium
CAGGGGAGACTGGCCTTCGCACAAGAACTGGATGACCGGCATGGCGCTGCGATTGAGCACATTGCTGGCGAAGACCGGCATCAAAGTGCTGTAGGGCATGGACAGGAAGGCGCTGACGGCCACCAGACTAATGAGCACCAGAATGGATTGCTGCTTGAACGCATAACGCACGCCCTCGACCATGTGCCCGCTCACGCGTTCGTTCTCGCCCATCTTCGCATTGCGCTGGGGCATGTCCCGCATGAGGATCAGGCTGGCAAGGACGGCCACAAAGCTCGCCGCATTGAGGAGGAAGGCCACCGCTTCGCCGGTGGTGGCGACGGCGATGCCGGCCAGCGCCGGCCCCAAGGCCCGCGCCCCGTTGAAGATGGCCGAGTTCAGGCCGATGGCATTCGTCAGATCCTCTTTCCCTTCGACCAGATCCACCGTGATGGCTTGTCGCGTGGGCATGTCAATGGCGTTCACCGCGCCCAGCAGCAGCGTCAACACGTAGACGTGCCATACCTGCACCGCGCCGGTCCAGGTCAGGACGGCGAGGATCAGCGCTTGCACCAATGAGATTGCTTGGGTAACCAGGAGGATGGTGCGCCGGTTGGCGCGATCCGAGAGGGAACCTCCCCACAGGGCCAGCGGCACCAGGGGGATGAGCGGCAAGAAGTTGATCATTCCCAGCGAGACAACGGAACCGGTGAGTCGGTAGACCAGAATCTGCTGCGCCATCGTCTGCATCCAGGTGCCAATGAGCGATATTCCCTGGCCCGTGAACCAGAGACGGTAGTTGCGGTGACGTAAGGCACGGAACAGATGTGGGCGCTGGTCTGAGCGCGGCGCCGGCACGTCGGGGACGATTGCCACGCGGGAGTTCCTTTCACAGCAGTAGGTACATGTGGGGATTATAACCCAGGAGTCGCAAAGCGGCAATTGGAGAAGACTGTCAAAGCGCATTGAGCGCGCCGGCGGATGGGAAGAGGCGCTGTGTACTGGGGACATCCTGTGATGCACTTGAGTGCTTGTCATGGGGGCCGGCTTCTGTTATGCTTGATGTGGCTCGACGGAGAGGCGAGCCAGCGCGCAGAGCGCAGAGAGGAGCCTGAGAATGGATTACAGCAAAGAAATCGCGGCGAAGCGTGAGGATGCCGCCGGCCTGGAGCAACTCTATCGCGCCGCCGGCCGCGCCGGCGAGGCGGATGCCTTTCGCGACGCGCTGGAGGCCGCCTACGCCGGCGCGCCGGGAGATGGCCTGCTGGCAGCGTGGCACTATCGCCTTGCACCGCAAGAGGCGCCCGAGAAGCCGGCCGGCGGGCGCAGCCCCTGGCCGGTCGCCCTGGCGGTCAGCCTGGTCAGCGCCGTGGTCTTCGGCCTCTTGATGGATCAACGGCAAATCACGCCGACCGTGCAGCCGCTGCTGGCCTATCTGTGGGCGCCGCTGGCCGCGACGTTCGTGCTGGCGTTCCTGACCCTGGCCGGCAAATTGCCGCGCAGCCGCGTGCTTTTGGTGTTCGCCGGCCTGGCCGGCCTCACGGCCTACGCCTATGTTCTGAGCAAGCAACCCGATCGCGTCACCTACGCGACGCTGATGCTGGTGCATCTGCCGCTGTTGGCCTGGGTGGCCGCCGGCGTCGGCATCGTTGGGTTGCGGTCGAGCGCCGGCCAGCGGTTCGCCTTCCTGGCCAAGTCCATCGAGCTATTCATCACCGGCGGCCTCTTCCTGGGAGTTGGCGGCATCCTGATGGTCGTGACGGCCGGCCTGTTTCAGGCGTCGGGCATCAACCTCTTTGAGTGGCCGGTCTTCACGCGGCTGGCGGCGGCCGGCGCCGGCCTGATCCCCGCGCTGGCGACGGCCACGATCTACGACCCGCGCCTCTCGCCGTTGGAGCAGCGCTTCGAGGATGGCCTGAGCCGGCTGTTGGCGACGTTGCTGCGCCTGGCGCTGCCGTTGACGCTTCTGGTGCTGGCGGCGTATATTTGCGTCATCCCGTTCAACTTCATGCAGCCTTTCCAGAATCGCGATGTCCTGATCGTCTACAACATCATGCTCTTCGCGGTGATGGCGCTGCTGATCGGGGCCTCGCCGGCCAAGATTGCGGCCGGCGGCCTGAAAGGCGAGAAGTGGCTGCGCGCCGGCCTGATTGTCCTGGCCGGCCTGACCCTCCTGGTGAGCCTCTACGCCATGTCGGCGACGATCTATCGCACCGTCCAGGGCGGGCTGACTCCGAATCGCGTGACCGTGATCGGCTGGAACGTCATCAACATCGGCATCCTGGGGCTGATGCTCTATCGGCAGGCGCGCGCCGGCGCGGTGCGTTGGCTGGAGGCACTGCACGCGGCCTTCAGCGCCGGCGTAGCAGGCTACATGATCTGGACGATCATCCTGGTTGTGGCAATGCCCTGGCTGTTCCGCTAGACCAGGGTGTACGGCCGGCGCAGAGCCGGCCCGATGAGGGGAACGTCATGCGCGTCTCGACGATTGCTGTCCTCATCCGATTGTGCGGGGCCGGCGTGCTGTTGGCCGGCCTCGCCGGCGCGTTGATTGCCCCGCTGGAGATCCACGCCTTCAGTCTCTTCTCCGAAGGGGGCAAGCATCACTTCACGGGTTTCGGCTTTGGGTCGTTGATGTTCGCCAACATTGCCGTGCAGACCGCCTTCTACTACCTGCTGGCGGCGCTGGCGATCCCGCTGGGGTATGGGCTGCTGCGCCGGCGCGGTTGGGCGCGCGCCCTGCTCCTCGCGCTGCTATATGACTGGCTCGCGCTGGGCCTGCCCCTGTCGGCCATGGCGCTGCTCATGCTAATCACGTCCAAGGGGCTGCCGGCCTGGAGCCTGTCGTTGGTCGCTGTCGTCATGCTCCTGCTCTATCCGTTCCTGCCGCTGGGGTTGATCCGCTTCCTGCGCGGCCCGGTGGCAAGCGCGGCCTTCGAACGGTCAGCCGGCGGCCCCACCGGGCTGGAGCGGACGCCGGCGCTGACGCTGGCCGCGGCCGGCCTGATGGCTTTCTTCGCCTTCTTCATGCATGTCCCCATGCTCTTGAATGGGCTGTTCCCGCTCTTTGGACGCTTCCTCTCCGGCGCGTCGGGGATGTTCGCGTTGGGGCTATGCGCGCTGATCCTGGCCGGGACGGCGTGGGGGCTGGCCGGCCGGCAGGGCTGGGCCTGGTGGATGGCGGCGACAGTCTGCATCTTCCTGGCGCTCTCGACCATCCTCACCCTGGCCCGCGTCCCCTTCGTCGAAATCTTCGCGGCGGTGCAACTGGCCCCGCTGGAGCGCGAGATCGTGGAAAAAGTCCCCATCCGCAGTATCCATCTTCTGATCAGCGTGCTCTTGCCTTTCGCCGGCGCGCTGGCGCTGTTGATCCTGGCGCGCCGGCCGGCGCGGCAAGAAGGAGGGGTGACGTGCTGAAACTCCTGCTGGTCGAGGATAATGAGCGCTTGCGGGCGGCGTTGCGCGTTGGCCTGAACGCCGGCGGCGCCGTGCGCGTGCTCTACGATTGCGCCAGCGGCGAAGAGGCGCTGGCCTTCTGCCTGCGTGCGGAGACCGGCGAGGTTTCCGCAGACCTTGCCGGTCTTTCTGGCCTGCCCGATGTGATCCTGATGGATGTGCAGCTCGCCGGCGCAATGAATGGCATTCAAGCGGCCGTCGCCATTCGGCGAGAATACGCCCGCATGCCGGTGGTCTTCTATTCCATCCAGGATGACGACGCCTACTATCGGGATTTTCGGCGCGCCGGCATCTTGAGCCACTACGCCTATGTGCGGAAGTCCAACTATCTCCTGCCGCAGATGATCGTCCCGCTCTTGCAGGACGCCGTCGCCGGCCGCAGCTTCATTGACCCGGAGATTGCCTCGCGGGTGCAGGAAGTAGGGCGCAAGGACGCCGGCGATCCGATGGCCCTGCTTGAGCCGACGGAACAGGTCGCCGTGCGTCTTCTGGCGCAAGGGTTGACCAATGAGCAGATCGCCGGCCGGCTGGGCTTCCGCGATAAGCGCGCCGTCAGCCGCACGAATGGGCAAATCTATGCGGCCTGGGGTCTAGACTTGAACGCTACCGATGAGAAGGCGGCGCGGGTGCGCGCCGCGCTGATCGCGCGCGCCGGCGTGATGATCGTGTGGGACGAGGCCGGCGCGCCGCGCGTTCAGGACGCGCGCGGCGCATGGACACCCTGGGAGGGGCTGTGAACGATCAGGCGCTGTTCCAATGGGCGATTACGGGCGTATCGCTCTTCAACACGCTGCTCTTGCTCTGGCTCGGATTGACCATCGTGCTCAATGCGGAGCGGCGTTCGTGGGGCGTGGCGTTGGTCGGCGCGGCGCTCTTTTTGGGCGTGGCCTTCTTCGTCAGCCACACGATCCTGGTCGGCCATGGGCTGCTGAACGCCGGCGCCGGCCTGGATGTCTGGTGGCGCGCCGGCTGGGCGCCGGCGGTCTTGCTCCCGTTGGCCTGGTACGGCATCATCCTCTGGTATGCCGGCTATTGGGAAGATCGCCGCTCAGCGCTGCGCCGGCGGCAGCGCATGGGCCTGGCGGCGATGCTGTTGTTGGCCGGCGTGGTGCTCGGTCTGCTCGTCTTCGCCAATCCACTGCCGACGTACTCACAAGTGGCGCAGTGGCAACTGACGGCCACGCCGGCCGTCGCCGGTCTGCCGCTCCTGGTCCTCCTCTATGCCGGCTACATGGTCGGCTGCATCGCGTTGAGCATTGATGCGCTGGGCCGGCCCGGCCCGACGACGCGCATGATGGGCGATCTGGCGCGCCGGCGCGCCCACCCCTGGCTCCTGGCGACGACGATTCTCCTGCTGGCCGTTGCCGTCCTGGTGAGCGCGGCGATGGTGTGGCTGGCCGGCAGCGG
>CAIQJD010000680.1 GCA_903872005.1 uncultured bacterium
GAAGAGCACGAGGGCGATGACGAAGCCGCGGGCAAAGCCGGCCCCTTGGCCGGGGGAGATGCGATCGGCCAGACCGGAGAGCCATTCTTCGATCTTCAGGGCTTCGCCGATCAAGCCTCCGATGGCAAGGCTGCCGAGAACGATGAGAGCGTTCTTGTAGTCGAAGAAGAGCTTGACGCCGATGCCCATGGTGAGCAGGCCGAGGGCCTGGAAGAGCACATTGCGAAAACGGGGGGTGATGCCTTTGCCGCTGAGCATGCCAAGCACCGATCCGAGCGCGACGGCCAGCGTATTGATGATGACTGCCAGATGCAGCATAGCATAACCCTCCGACCTGTCGTGGATTTCTAGCGCGAGGACTTGAACTGCTGGATCAGTTCGCGGGCCAGGTTGAGATAGCGGTCGCCATATAGCTGGCTGGGTTCAATGTAGGTGCCTTCCACCCACTCGTTGAAGCTGTGAATCCACAGCCAGTCCGGATTGCTGGCCTGGGCCGCGGCAAAGTTGGCGCTCATGAAGGCGCCATCGCCGCGATCGGACTTGTGGGCATCGGAAGGCGCGCGGATGTCGGGCCGGCAGCCGGCGCGCAGGTCGTCCCAGCCGGGGCTGAGGGTGGCAACCCAGAGCTTGGACTGGCCGGTTGTGTTCTCCCAGGCGCGCACCTGGCTGGCCCAACGGGAGCTTTTCACGTAGTCTTGCGGATAGGCCGCATGGGTGATCTTGAAGACGTATTGGCCATCGAATACCGTCAGATATGAAAAGTCCAGCCCTTCTCCGATCCAGACGGAAGTGTGGTTGGGGTCTGCTTGCTGGCGCACGGCGGCCCAGAATTGCGCCGGCGAGCCGGATGGGACGCGCGGCAGATCGGTGAAGAAGATGACTGGCCGGCCGTTGAGTTTTAGGAAGTTGGGATGCGAGCCGTAGCGATCAAGGATGTAGCGCACGGCTTGGGCGATATTCTGTTGGTTGGGAGCCGGCGAGCCAGGCCAGTTGTGGCGCTGGAAGATGACCGTTGAGGCGAAAGATGTGCCGGCAGATTGAGCCAACAGCGTGTTGAAGTTGGCATCGGTGCGTTCGCCGGGGGCGAACCAGTTGAGGGTGAAGCCGTCAATGCCGGCGCTCAAGGCCAGTTGCACGTGGCGAGCCATGGCTGCCGGGTCGTCCGAACCGTAGGGCTGCGCCGGCCGGTCGCCGCCGCTGATGTTGCAGGCGCTCCAGCCGTCGGCGTCGTACCAGGCGAAGTAACTGGCCAGGGCCAGGCGCGGGACATCCGCGTGAGCGAGCGCGCTGGGGATAACCTGGGGCGCGTTAGTCGCCGGCAGGGGGCGTGCAGTAGGCGTCACGGTTGCAGTAGGGGACGGCAGGGACGTGGGCGATGGGGTCGGCGTGAGCGTGTGGGTAGATGTGGCTGTGGGCGAAACCGTCCGTGTCGGCGTTGCGCTTGGCGTGATGGTAGGTGTGAATGTTGTCGTTGGCGTCCCCGTTGCGGTCGCGGTGGGCGTAAATGTCGGCCGGGGGGTGTAGGTCCGTGTGGGAGTGAGGGTATGTGTGGGCGTTCCCAGGACGTCGAACTGTCGTGGCGGCGCGCCGACGCTCCACTGGAAGGCGTAGAGCGCGAGGATGCCGGCCAGCAGGCCGGCGAAGATCACCGAGATGAGCGTTGGGCGCCAGTCATCGCCGAAGGCGCGTGGGTCATCCGGCTGCGGTGTGCGATTGGCGTTTGAATAGGTCATGGTGAGTGGCGCATTCAGAAGGTGTATTGACCGTCCTCGCGGTCTTCATGGCGGATCTCATCCACCGGGTGGGAGCGACCGGGGCCGGCGTAGAGCCGGTTGGGCACATTGAATACCAGGCCAGGCTCCTGGCTGATGTTGCGATAGGCGTGGACCACGCCGGGCGGCACGACTAGCGAGAGGGGGGCGTCCGCGCCGGCGATGAACTCCTGCTTGCATCCGAAGGTTGGAGAACTGGGTCGGGCATCCCAGAGCGCGATCTGGAAGACGCCAGGGCCAACGAAGGCGAAGAGGTCAGTCTGCTCGGCGTGTTCGTGCGGGCCCCGCGCGACTCCCGGTTGGGTCATAGAGATGTAAGCCATGGCCGGGTGGAGGTCGGCCGCCAGTTCGTCGTGACGGAAGATCTCGGTGAGCCAGCCGCGCGAGTCGGTGTGACGTTTCAAGGTTTTTGCCGCGACGCCGGCGATGTCGCCGGGGCGGAATTCGATGAGTGAAGGCATTCTACAGTCCTGTCTGGGAGAGCGAGGGTTGCGACGCGCCGGCGGCACGCCATTCATCGCGGAGGATGCTCATCATGATCACATCGTAGCGCTGGCCGTCGCGCTGGCCGAAGCTGCGCCAGACGCCTTCGCGGACGAAGCCGACCTTCTCGTAGGCTCGGATCGCCCGGTGGTTATAGGCGATGGTGTTCAGGCCGA
>CAIQJD010000681.1 GCA_903872005.1 uncultured bacterium
GCGCGCGCAGCGGCGTGCTCTCGCCCCAACCTTCGTAGTCCCCAGAGACCAATCGCACCAACACCGAATGGACATCTGGATCCTCGCCATACGCGGTGCGCCAGGGGTAGATCAGCGGCAAGGCCACATAGTAGACGTCAATGCGATCAATCTTCATAAATGCTCCCTCCATTGCGCTGCTGCCGGCTGAGTGTAGCACACACCGTCGCAGTTTGACAAACGCGTCCCGCCATCCGTGAGGGAACCAACTTGCCCCGTGCCGAGTTCATAGATATAATCTTTCTGTACCTTGATACCAATCTCTTACCATGAGGAGGCGACATGTTACACGAACCGGCGAAACCTTCAGGCAAGGACCCCGCAGCCCCCTACAAGGCGCGTCTCGGCGTCAAGATGTTCGCGTTCTACGCGCTGGTCTTTGCCGGCTTCGTCGCAATCAACCTGGTCTTCCCCTCGACCATGGGCCAAACGGTTGTCTTTGGCCTCAACCTCGCCACAGTGTATGGGCTTGGTCTGATCATTGTCGCTCTCATCGAAGCCCTCATCTACGACGCGATGTGCCGCAAACGAGAAGCGGCCTTTGCCAGCGAGGAGCGCTCCACCATCGCTAAAGCCTCATCCAATAGCAAGAGAAAGGCATAACGCTCATGGCAATCGTAGTCTTCCTCGTCTTCGTCGCGCTCGTCCTCGGCCTTTCGCTTTATTTGGGGAACAAAGCCAAAACATCCAGCGGCTACTATGCCGCCGGCGGCAAGATTCATTGGGGCGTCAACGGCATCGCTTTCGCCGGCGATTACCTCTCCGCCGCGTCGTTCCTCGGCATCTGTGGCCTCATCGCCACCGTCGGCTACGACGGATTCCTGTATTCCATCGGCTACCTGGCCGGCTGGATTGTGGCGCTCTTCGTTGTCGCTGAACCGCTCAAGCGTCTGGGTAAGTATACCTTCACGGACGCAGTAGACGCCAACTATAACTCCCGCGGCATCAAACTGGCCGCGGCTATCAGCACCCTGATCGTCTCCATCTGCTACCTCATCCCGCAGATGGTGGGCGCCGGCGTCTTGGTCGAGCCGCTCCTGGGCATCCCGCACGCCTGGGGCGTCCTCATGGTAGGCGCGATCGTCATCACTATCGTCGCCACCGCCGGCATGGCCTCCACCACCTATGTGCAGTTCCTCAAGGGCGCACTCCTGATCGTCTTCTCCACGATTCTGGTCGGCGCCTTGCTCATTCGCGGCCTGAACACGCAACCCGACCAGGGCGGCAAAGTCCCGTTCTACGAGTACACCCGCATGTCGGCTGCCATGTCTGGCGGCAAAGTGCAGATCGCCGAAGCCGGCTGGACCGTTCTCGACCAGGTGGAGATCAAGGGCGGCATTCTCTTCGTCAAGCTCGGCCACGACGGGCGCGAGAACTGGTGGTATGCATCCACGAAAGAAGGCGCGGTAACGCTGTACGAAAGCCAATCGGTAGCGACCAAAGCCGGCGCCAAGTGGATCAATGGAGCGCCCGCCTCGCCGGAGAATCAATTGCGTCAGGTCGGCAACCTCACCCGCATCGCCGGCCAGGAAGACGTCCAGACCGGGCCTATGTCCATCTTCGGCTTCCTCGCTGCCATCACCAGCAAGGACACGACCGTCAAAACCTGGAAGACAGCCAGTCTGGTGGATAGCGCCGGCGAGAAAGTCACCGTCTACTATCCCAAAGAGGTCGCCGGCGATCGCGTCATGCGCCCCGGCCTGAAGTTCAAGGTCGAAGGCACATTGCTGGAGCGCCTTGACTTCCTCTCGCTGATGCTGGCGCTCTTCCTGGGCACCGCCGCCCTGCCGCATATCTTGATCCGCTACTACACCGTGCCCAGCCCGGCCAGCGCGCGCAAGTCCACGATCGTGGCCATCGCCGCCATCGGCTTCTTCTACATCTTGACGCTCTTCATGGGCCTGGGCGCTATGGTCAGCGGCACCATCAATCCGGCCGATAGCAACATGGCCGCCCCGCTCCTGGCGCGCTCCTTCGGCCAGCTTCTATTCGCCATCATTTCCGCCATCGCTTTCGCCACCGTCCTCGGAACCGTCAGCGGCCTCATCGTTGCCGCTTCTGGCGCAGTGGCCCACGACCTCTTCGACCGCTACCTGAATATCAAGATGGATGACCGGCAGAAAGTGCGCGCCGGCAAAATCGCAGCCTTCGTCATCGGCGGCATAGCCATCCTGCTGGGCATCCTCTTCAAGGGGATGAACGTCTCCTTCCTGGTCGGTCTCGCCTTCGCGGTGGCCGCATCGGCGAACCTGCCGGCCATCCTCATGCTCCTCTTCTGGAAGGGCACAACCGCCAAGGGCATTGCAGCCTCCATCATCGTCGGGATCGTCGCGTCCCTGGGCCTGATCGCCTTCTCGCCCGAGTTGTACACCCTCTACGGACGCAACCCATTGGACGCGCCCATTCCGATCAGCAACCCGGGGATCATCTCCATCCCCCTGAGCTTCATCACGCTGGTCGTCGTTTCGCTTCTGACGGCCAAGAAGCGCCCAGAAAGCAAGGGACAGACTGCCTGATCCGCGTTGTCGGGGGCGGACTGAGCCGAGCCGGCCGGTCCGCCCCTCGGTTGCCGCCCCGGCTGTGCGCCGGCCTGCAGCCGCCATACGTTGTGTGCCATGTGTGCCATGAATGACACGATCACCGTCAACTTCCACTGCCACTCGGTTTTCAGCGACGGCGAGCAGACGCCCGAAGCCCTGGCCGCCAACCTGGCCGCGTCCCGGGTACGTCATGCCGCGCTGACAGACCATGACACCCTGGAAGGTCAGGCGCGCTTTCAAGACGCCCTCAAGAAACGCGGCGTCGCCGGCCTGACGGGCGTAGAGATTACCACTGACTTCAACGGGCGTGAGGCGCATCTGCTGGGATACGGATTCGATCCGGGGCATCCCGAGTTGCTTGCCACGCTCCTCTCCTTGCGCCAGGCCCATGAACAGGAAGTCCAGAGCATCGCCGGCTCCCTGCGCAAAATGGCCGCCGCCCGGCCCGGCGCATCATCGGCAGCGCCGGCCGTCAGCGCCGCTCCCGACGGCCGCCTCGACATCGGCGAAGCCATTGCCCTGCTGCATCGCGCCGGCGGCAAGTCCTTCCTGGCGCATCCCCTGACCATTGATCCCGACCCGCAGCGACTTGCTGACGACATCGCCACACTCAAACGCCTGGGCCTTGACGGACTGGAAGCGATCTACGCGCCCTACTCCGAGGCTCAATGCAACGCATTGAGCGATCTCGCCCACCAGCAAGACCTCTTGATCTGCGCCGGCACCGACGTCCACGCCGCCAACGGCGCTGCTAACCATGCCTACGCCATCGAGATGCCGCGCGCCGACTGGCTGCGTTTTCGCGCCGCGGTCTTCGCCGGCCCCACCTTTGCCGCCGAACCCTGCGCTGCCCCGTCTGACGCGCCGCCGGCGTCCCATCAGCAGCCGGCCGGCAGTGGCCGCCGCCGCCAGTTGCGCTCCTACATCGTCCGCATCTTCCTGCCCACCCTGGCCGCCATCGCCCTCCTCCTGACTGCCATCTGGGGCATCACCCTGCCATCTTTCGAGAACACGCTGCTCGAGCGCAAGCGCGAGATGATCCGCGAGCTGACCAACTCTGCCTGGAGCATTCTCGCCTCCTATGAACGCGACGAGCGCCTGGGCGTGCTCACTCGCGAACAGGCCCAGGCCGCAGCTATCCAGCGCATCGAAGCCCTGCGCTACGGCCCGGAAGGCAAAGACTACTTCTGGCTTCAGGACTTACAGCCGCGCATGATCATGCACCCGTACCGCAACGATCTCAACAGCCAAGACCTCAGTGCCGTCACCGATTCACGCGGCGTTCGCATTTTCGTGGAGTTTGCCAATCTGGTGCGCCGCCAGAGCGAGGGCTACATTGATTACGTCTGGCAATGGAAAGATGACCCGCAGCGCCTGGCGCCCAAAGAATCCTATGTCAAAGGCTTTGCCCCCTGGAAGTGGGTGATCGGCACCGGCATCTACA
>CAIQJD010000682.1 GCA_903872005.1 uncultured bacterium
ACGCGCAGGTGGCCGATGCGCAGGCCGGCATGGAGTCTATGCAGGCGCTCCTGACGGTGATGAACGCGGGCATCAATTTCGTGCTGCACGCGGCCGGCATTCTGGGTTCGTATCTGACCTTCTCCTTCGAGAAGATGACGATTGACGCTGAAATCTGCGGGATGGCGCGGCGCTATCGCCAGGGCGTGAAGGTGACGGACGACGAGTTGGCGTATGATGTGATCGCGGCGGTGGGGCCGGGCGGCAACTACTTGATGGAAGAGCATACGCTGGCGCACTTCCGGCGGGCGTTCTATCGGCCGGCGGTGAGCAACCGGGATGCGCTGCCGGCGTGGCAGGAGAAGGGGAGTCTGGACATGGCGTGGCGGGCGCGCCGGCGCTGGCAGCGGTTGGTGGAGGGGCATGCGCCGCTGGCGTTGGATGCGATCACGAGCCGGCAGTTGGATGCGTATGTGGAGGCGCATCGGTAGGGTTCCGCGCGCCTGATGCTTACCTTTGTTGAATGGGATAGAGATGGACGCGGCCGAACGCGGACGAGGAACCGTCGGGTAGATGATCGCCTCGCGTGAGCTTGCACGACCAGGGGCGTACCGGCGCTTGCATTCCGATAATTCCGCGTTCGTCCGCGTCGCCCGATTTGATTTGACACTGCGGGGAAGGCAAGTACAATGTCAAGCGCAATCGGCCGGCGCTTGCCCCCGTAGCTCAAAGGATAGAGCAGCTGCCTTCTAAGCAGTTGGTTGTGAGTTCGAGTCTCGCCGGGGGTACTATGGGTAGTATGGCACAAATGGCACGGCTACTATATGCTGTGCTATTTGTTGTTGTCTACCATCTCTTGCCCCGTTCCGGGTGCAACCGGTGTGCAGTAGCAACGCCTACTTCCCTGGCGCCGCATCGCTCCGCGGCCCGATGCCGGCCATTCGTCGTCGTCTCATACCCGAACGTCGCCAGAGCCACGCTGAACAGGCTGTACAGGAACCCCACGAACAACTGGCGCGGGAACCCCCGGCCGGCGTCTACACGTACAACTTCGACATGCAGACGGCCCGCTACGCCGGCGTGATCATGCCAGCCGGTCCCCGCGCATGAACAACTACTCCATCTGGGAGGTGGAAGTCTGGCGGATGGCCATCCCCAGCCAGCCGGCCGACCTGACCGGGCCGGCCGATGAGTTGGTGACCATCTCGCTGGCCGACCGGGAGACGAGCGAATAGCCGCATAGCATCATACTGGCCCACGAGAGGCCCTGTGATCCGCACAAGATCGCAGAGCCTCTTCGCGCGTCCGGGAAATCGGCCGGCATCGCGCCAGAGACCTCACAAGTCTTTAAGACCTGTGAGGTCTCTGGCTTCAGTACCGCGAAGGGGAGGTAGGCGGTTACGCAGTCTGCGAGATGAGGGACTTCGAAGTCGAGTTCCTCGGGTTTCAGTTCCCAGAAGGGGGCAGCGGCAACTCAAGGACAAGGCTCAGGTCAAGATAGACGTTGAGATGTTTCAGTATGACTTTCTGGAGCACCTACCATCTTATGCTTACCGACCTGCCCCGCCTACGGGTTCTCCATAATACCTGATCGGACTCTCACCAACAGTGACGATGAACCAGTGTAGCCCGATCAATGACGTCGAGCGTCAGCAAGCGACTTGCATCCCTGAATCGCTCTCTCACAATTCTCTAACCATCTCGCCACCTTTCATTGGGAAGAGCTATTGCATCGCGTTCAGCATTGTGCTATACTGGCGCAAGTAGTGTGCGTTCGAAATGTTGCGCCTTACGACCGATGTCGTCCAACGGAGCGATCGTTTAGCCTTTTGCTTCGGCGCTCCCACAGATTGCCTGGATATTGGCCCGCATAGAGGCCGATCTGATCCAAGGTAGCCGTAGGTCAAGATACCTACGGAGCGGCGGAGCTTGGTCTTCCGCATCCCCCTCACTCCTGGAAGATAATCCTCACGTGATGCTGAAAAGCATGGATCCACGCGCCAGGACGTTCGCCCTGTGAAGGCCTGGTACGCTTTCTACACCAAACCCAACTGCGAAGAGCGCGCCATCGAGGCGCTGGCGAAACGTGGCCTCGCCGCATACGCCTTACGGGGGAGTGGGGCGCGGAAAGCGCTCGGCGAATTGTTGTTCCCGCGCTATCTGTTCGTCTATGGCGATCTGGTAACGGCCGACATGGCGACGGAGACCTACCTGCCGGGCCTGGGCGAACTCATTTCCTTCGCCGGCAAGCCGGCCATCGTGCCTTCGCAGACCATCGTGTGGATGCAGGCGTGGGTGCAGGGCATTGACAGCGAGGCATTCTCGGGTGATGCTGGCGCGGCGCAATGTGCGTTGGTCGCGGAAGTGCGCGCGGCCCTGCAAGGCGCCGGAAGTTCCGCAGAGCGAACTGAGATCCTGCTGCGATTCCTGCGCCAGGTCAATGGCAGAGATGTCTCCCAGGTCGTTCCCCCAACCGTCGCAGCGGCTGAAGTTCACCATCGGCGCCGGCGCACCACGCGCGGACATGGCCGCAAGATTCATTACAAGGACTGACGATGAGCTACCAACAAGCTCTCCTCGATAAGATCGCTCGCCATGACGTGCGCCTCGGCGTCATCGGCCTGGGCTATGTTGGCCTGCCTCTGGCGACCGTCTTCGCCGGCGCCGGCTATCACGTCGTCGGCATTGACCTGGATGCGCGCAAAGTGGACGCCGTCAACCGTGGCGCGTCCTACATCCCCGACGTGGATGGGGCGCTGGTCGCCGACCTGGCCGGACGCGGTCTCCTCTCCGCCACGACCGACTACGCCGTCCTGGCCGATCTGGATGCCGTCAGCATTTGCGTCCCCACGCCGCTGCGTAAGACCGGCGACCCCGACATGTCCTACATCATCGGCGCGGCCGATCAGATCGCTCACTACCTGCATCCCGGCATGCTGATTGTCCTGGAGTCTACCACCTACCCTGGCACCACCCGCGAGGTCGTCCTGCCGCGCCTGCTGGGCAATGGGCAACATCTGGAAGCCGGCCGCGACTTCTTCCTGGCCTTCTCGCCGGAGCGCGTGGATCCGGGGCGCACGGATTGGACGACGGTCAATACGCCGAAGGTGATGGGCGGCCTGACGCCGGCGTGCCTCGAGGTCGCGACGGCCCTCTATCGGGGCGCGATTCAGACCATCGTGCCGGTCTCGTCGCCCGAAGTCGCCGAGATGGTGAAGCTGCTGGAGAACACGTTCCGCGCCGTGAACATCGGCCTGGTCAATGAAGTCCTGCTGATGTGCGACAAGCTCGGCCTGGATGTGTGGGAGGTGATTGACGCCGCGGTGACGAAGCCCTTCGGGTTCATGAAGTTCACCCCCGGACCTGGTCTGGGTGGGCACTGCATCCCCATTGACCCGCTCTACCTCTCCTGGAAGCTCAAGACCCTCAAATATACCGCCCGCTTCATCGAGCTGGCGGATGAAGTCAATTCGGGGATGCCGGCCTACTGGGTCGGCAAGGTGCAGGACGCGCTGAACGAGGCCGGCAAGCCGGTGAAGGGAAGCAAAGTGCTGGTGCTCGGCGTGGCGTATAAGAAGGATGTGGGGGATATCCGCGAGTCGCCGGCGCTGGACATCATCGCCCTGTTGCGCGAGAAAGGCGCGGTCGTGAGCTATCACGATCCGTATGTGGCAGAGGTGCGGGCGGATGGTCTGGCCATGTCGGGCGTCACAGCCTTGGATGCGGCGTTAGCCGCGGCGGACTGTGTGGTGGTTGTGACAGATCATTCGGTGTATGACCTGCAGGCTATTGCGCGAGGCGCGAAGCTAGTAGTCAATACGCGGCATTGAGAGAGTAGGATTGTGATGGCGACGATAGACACAGATTGGACCCTCGTCATCCGGCCGAAGCGCGGCTGGTTCGACCTGCGCCTGGATGAACTCTGGCAGGCGCGCGAACTGGTCATGCTCTTCGTCTGGCGCGATTTCGTGGCGGCCTACAAGCAGACGATCCTGGGGCCGCTGTGGTATTTGATTCAGCCGGTCTTGACCACCCTGACCTTCACGGTGATCTTCGGGCGCATCGCCAACCTCTCTACCGATGGGCTGCCGCAATTCTTGTTCTATATGGCCGGCACGGTCATCTGGAGCTACTTCTCAGCCTGCCTCACCAAGACTTCGGGCGCCTTCATCACGAACGCCGGCCTCTTCGGCAAGGTCTACTTCCCGCGTCTGGCTGTGCCGATCTCCACACTCCTCTCGAATCTCATTACTTTCGGCATTCAATTCGGTCTGTTCGTATTGTTTGTGCTCTACTATTGGTTGGCGCGGGGGGCGGTGCATCCCAACGCGTGGGTGTTGCTGACGCCGGCGTTGCTGCTGATGATGGCCGGCCTGGGGCTGGGCTTCGGCATCATCATCTCCTCGCTCACGACGCGCTATCGCGACCTGCAATACCTGGTGGCCTTCGGCGTGCAACTGCTCATGTACGCCACGCCGGTGGTCTACCCCCTCTCCACGGTGTCCGAACGGCTGCGCTGGCTGATCCTGGCCAACCCTATGACGCCGATTGTCGAGGCGTTTCGCTATGGCTTCCTGGGAGCCGGCGAGGTGCGCGGCTGGCACCTGGCCTACAGCGCCGGCTTCATGTTGGTCGTACTGGTCATCGGCGTCCTGATCTTCAGCCGTGTGGAATCTACCTTCATGGATACGGTATGAGCGACGTCGTCATCTCGGTCGAAAACGTCAGCAAATGCTACCGGCTGGGCGCCATCGGCACGCGCACCCTTTCGGGCGATTTCGAGCGCTGGTGGGCGCGCCTGCGCGGCAAGCCCGACCCTTTCCTCCGCATCGGCCAAAAAGATCACGCCAATCGCCAGGGTGAGACGATCTGGGCGCTGCGCGACGTCTCTTTTGAAGTGCGCCAGGGCGAAGTGCTGGGCATCATCGGGCGCAATGGCGCCGGCAAGAGCACCCTGCTGAAGATCCTCTCGCGCATCACCGCCCCAACGACGGGTCAGATCAAGGCCAAAGGGCGCGTCGCCTCCCTGCTGGAAGTGGGCACCGGCTTCCACCCCGAGCTGACCGGCCGCGAGAACATCTACCTCAATGGCGCGATATTGGGGATGAAGCGGGCGGAGATCGCGCGCAAGTTCGACGAGATCGTGGACTTCTCGGGCGTGGAGCAGTTCATTGACACGCCGGTGAAGCGCTATTCCAGCGGCATGTACGTGCGGCTGGCCTTCGCCGTGGCCGCGCACCTGGAGCCGGAGATCTTGCTGGTGGACGAGGTGCTGGCGGTAGGGGATGCGGAGTTTCAGAAGAAGTGTCTGGGGAAGATGGGAGAGGTGGCGCAGGGCGGCCGGACGGTGTTGTTTGTGAGCCATAATATGGCAGCCATCCAAACGCTGTGTATAAGAGCGGTCTTGCTGGGACAGGGACGGATTGTAGCCAATAGCACGCCAGAGAGTGTAGTAGGTCGATATCTGGGTACCAGATTGAGACGACAGGACATCGCCCTATGCGAACGCACCGATCGCATTGGAAATGGGCGTTTGGCCTTTACTGATGTACGTTTTCTGAATAGACTAGGCCGGCAAGTCGACGAGATTACTTCTGGGGATCAACTGACCATCGAGGTGAGCTACCTTTCTGACAACTCTATTGATGCGACACGAATGATCTTCGCCATTAGTTTCTGGGACCAGTTTCGCAATCCAGTAGTGCTGTTCGCGAGCGACGAGATGGGCACGCTGTTCAAACCGTTCACGTCGCAGGGGTGTATACGTGTTTTTGTGCCTCAATTGCCCCTGCGCGGTGGTACCTATTCGATGCAGGTGCAGGCGAGTCACCTGACGACAGGACCTGAGAGTTTCTACGACCGGGTTGAGGACGCAGCGACTCTGCATGTTCTACCCGGCGATTATTGGAAATCCGGTTACACAAATCGAGCCGGTAGTTTTTGTATCGTTGATGCTCGTCTTTCCAACGACTGAGCATCTAAGGATGGATTCATTGAAGATCTTGATGTTGGGTCACTGCAGTAGTGCTTTCGTGCATCCGCTTGCCATTCAACTGCAGAGACACCGCGACTATGCTATCTCCGTACTTGAACTGCTTGCACCAGGAACTGAGACAAGAGGTGTTAAGGAACCTGTTTTCTCCAACGTTTTCCGACATCCAGAGATTGGTCGCACCGCCAACTGTCTTGCAAAGATCATGGCATTGTGGCGAGCAACTCCTCGACGTCAATTTTGGAACATGGTACGAAATTGGACGCGTACCTTGCATCCGCGCGCCGTGCGACGGGTGATCAATCGCGACTACGACCGAATGCAGGTAGCCAAGTCGTGGCGCGAGTTCCTAGACGGCTACGATCTCTGCCACATGCATTATCTTGACACCGCACTTCGTGATCCTGTGTCATCTCTTCCTTCGACAACGCCGGTCGTACTATCCATCTGGGGCTCCGATTTGATGGATACTGCAGGTGTTGAGACGTACTCGAGTCATCTCACAATTTGCGAGCGCGCCGATGTAATCACACTGCGATCACTTGCTATG
>CAIQJD010000683.1 GCA_903872005.1 uncultured bacterium
CAACAACAGCGCGGTCAATGCCATGCCGGTGTGGGGCGTATCGCTGGCGCCGCCGACCGCCGGCCCGAAGCCGCCATCGGCATGGGCCGCGCCCCGCAGCCAGGCCAATGCGCCGGCCGGCGCAGGCAGGTAGGCGGCGCGCTGCCCGATGAGGGCGTAGCTCTGCGTGGCGATGGCGTCGGCAAAGGCGCCGGCGTACTGGCCGCCGGGCTGCAACGTCGCGGCCAGCTCGGCCGGCCAGGCATGGCCGGCGAAGGTCGTTGGGTCGTGGCCCAGAGCCACGCCGGCCAGGAGCATCCGGGCGATCTTGTAGGCGTCGCCGCCGGCCGCGCCGGCCTGCGCGGCCAGGTAATCGGCCGGGGTCTTGCCGGCCGGGCTGACCAGAGTCGCCGCATCCGCGCCGCGCGCCAGGAAGGCTTGTGTCGCCAACACGGTGGCGTGCCAGTCGGAATTGCCCGCCGGCCCAAAGCCGCCGTCCGCCTGTTGTTGATCGGCCAGCCAGGCCAACGCCTGATCGGCGGCCAGGAGCCGCGCCGCGACCGTTTGCCCGCCCAGGGGCGTTGCGCCGGCCGGCGCATCCGCCTGGACGGGGATCGCCGCAGCGAGTATCCCGATCATCATAGCCGCCGAGAGAAGGCGTTGGAGCATCTTAGCTTTCCGCATACCGCGATCTATTCCCACTACGCCGAGTCTGCCAAACGAAAAACACACCCCATGCCATCATTTCGGACAGGGGTCGTGCAACTCTCATAAAAGAGAACCCCCATGTCCAAATGGACAGGGGGGTTGAGCATGCGGCCGCCATGAGCCGTTGCCCCAACCCCTTTCCTACGAAGGCGTTCGGAGCATAGGTGGTTCGGGTAGCCTGGCTTGCCGGCTGCTGGGCCGACTCACAGTTGCGGGACAGCGCCGGTTTCGCACCGGACTTCCCCCGAATTGGACAAATGTCATCCACCTATGAAGCTGTACGTGCTTTAATATATCATATATTGCAGCAGATGTCAAGTCATTTGGCGATATTCCGGCCGGCATCATCGCCCCATGCTCTCCAGCAAGGCATAGATGCCGCCGGAGAGGAGCGAGTGCCCCCCCAGGACGACCGGAATGGGCGCGTTCAGGGCTGCCTCGGTCAATTGGCGGATGCGCGCATCCTGGATGAGCGCCGGCTGCGCCAGGTCCGAGTAACAGCGATCCGTCTCGGCCGGCCAGGGGCCCCAGTGGGCGAAGAGGACGCGGCTATCTAACAGGACCGCGCCGGCGATCTGGCCGAGCCGGCGGAAGAACGCTTCGAAGCCGTATTGCTCGATGGCGTAGCCCAGGAGCGAGCGCGCCTCGCCGCGCGCCAGCCGGCCGCTGGCGCGCATGCCGCGCTCTTCGGCGATGACGCGCACGGCGCAAGCCGCGCGTTGCTGCAGAATCTGCCAGGCCGAGGAGGAGGCGCGGCCGGCCAACAGGAGCGTCGCATCGGACTGGCGCAGGCAACGCGCGGCGGCTTCCAGGCGTGAGGAATCCAGTTGCAGCGCGCCGACGGCAGCGGCCGTGTGCCGGCCGAGTCCATGACAGAGCGAGAGGATGAGCACGTCGGTGATGGTATCAATATCGAAGGAGACGCTGGCGGCGCGCGGCGGTTGGCGCACGTCCTGGCCGCCCAGTTGCGCCAGCCGCCAGGCGAGATCGTTGTCTTTGTTGGGCAAGTCAATGCGATCCAGCAGGGCGACGTTGAAGCCGACCATGTCGGACGAGTAAAGGTTGTTGGTGACCAGGCGTTGCGGCGTTTCGGCCAGGGTCTCGGCCAGCCGGCCCAGGTCATTGAAGGAGAGGAGCGGAGCGGCGCCGCCGCCGATGTAGAGCGCCTGGGTGGCGCCGGCGGCCCGGGCCA
>CAIQJD010000684.1 GCA_903872005.1 uncultured bacterium
CGCCGGCGCCGCAGCCGTATTTCGCGCCGGTCAGGCCCAGCACGTCGCGCAGGACGTAAAGCAGCGTCCAGCGTTTGCCGACTAAGAGGTCACGCGCTTCGCCGTTAACCGTGAGGTGAATCCGTTCGCGCTCCATGGCGGGACGTGGTCTCCTTCGCGATGGTAGATGTGTTTCCAGTGGCTTCGCGCATGCGCGAACTCGTATCAGGCTCTCAGGCGTCTGTTTTCGGGATCCACCAGCGGCCGGCCGGCGATCCTGGCGGGATGCGCGAGGCCGGCTTGGTCCAGCACCGCGACGACCTGGCCGATCTGGGCCAGAGCGGCCGGCACATAGCCCAGCGCGACCGGCTGGCCCAGAGTGTGCCCGAAGGCTGCGCTGGTCACCTGTCCGACGGCCTGGCCGGCGCAGGAGATGGCGTCGCCATTGGCCGGCGTATAGGCGTCATCTACGAGCAGCGCCATGAGCTTGTGCGAGAAGCCGGCTGCCTTGCGGCGGATGAGCGCCTCGCGGCCGATGAAGTCGCCCTTGTCCAGCCTGACGGTCCAACCCAGGCCGATCTCGTAAGGCGTATGGCCGCCGGCGAAGTCGAAGCGCATGATGTAGCCCTTTTCCAGGCGCAGGCTGAACGCGGCGGTCATGCCGCAGGGGACCACGCCGTACTTCGCGCCGGCGGTGAAGACTGCCTGCCACAAGTCGTGGGCGTGTTCGACCGGGAAGATGATCTCGTAGCCCAGCTCGCCGGTATAGCCGGTGCGGGAAATGACGGCGCGCGCGCCGGCGACGATGGCGGGCAGCGTCCACATATAGGCCAGCCCGGTCAGGTCGGCCGGCGTCAATTCGCTCAAGAGGGCGCGGGCGGCCGGCCCCTGGATTGCCAGGACGCCGACGCCGGAAGAGACGTCCGTGACGGTTACGTCGAGGCCGGCGGCGTGTTGGACGAGCAAGTCATACTCGGGTCGGGCGTTGGCGGCGTTGCTGCCCCAGGCGGTCATGAAGAGGTAGCGTTGTGGGCCGAGCCGGTAGACGGTGATGTCGGATAGGATGCCGCCATCTTCGTTCAGCATGGTAGTGTAGAGGACGCGGTTCACCGGCATCGGCGCAGCATCGTTGACGATGACCTTCTGCGTCAGGGCCAGGGCGTCCGGCCCCTGCACTTCGATCTCGCCGGTGGTGGACCAGTCGAAGACCCCGACGCTCTGACGCACGGCCAGATGTTCGGCGGCCGGCGATGCGAAGTGATTCGCGATTTCCCAGCCCTGGGCGACGCCCAGCGCCGGCTGGTGGGCCAGCATGTCGTGGAAGAAGGGAGATCGTTTCATGGGACTTCTCGGACTCCTCGCTGGATTTCTCGCAATAGCGTCACCCGGCCGGCGCGCTCAGAAAGCCGCCGGGGTCATGGCCGAGATGAAGATGGCCGGCTGATCGCCGATGGCTCGCAAGGAGCGCAGGCGCGGCCCCTCGAAATAGATGCTGTCGCCGACGTTCAGGTCGTAGGCGGCGTCGTCCAGTTGCACGTGCAGCCGGCCTTCCAGCACCAGGATCCATTCCTCGGTGGGTTGCGAGAGGGGTTGGGCCACCGCCTCTTCGGCCGGCGCGATGGTTGCCATCAGCAATTCCATCTTGCGGTTGAGGTCCGGCGTGAGCAGCTCATAGGCCACTTTGGAGTGCGGCAACTGGAGTTTCTTGCGGCCGTCGCTGCGGACGACGGGCATGGCGACGCTCTCGCTGTCCAGGAAATGGAGCATGGGGACGTTGAGCGCGAGGGCGATCTTGCGTAGCGACTTGATGGATGGGTCGGCCAGATCGCGCTCAATCTGGCTGAGGAAGCTGGCGGTCAGGTCGACGCGTTCGGCCAGGTCACGCAGACTCATGTTCAGCTCGATGCGGCGCGCGCGAATCTTTTCTCCGATCATGGGACTACGATCCTCTCATTGGCGCGGTGGGTGCGATGTTGCCGGCGGTTTGCGGCGCGCCGGGTTGACCAAGTTGAGCGCCGATGAAGGCGCGCTGTCCGCGCGCGAAGTCGGCGGCGGGC
The DNA here is from genome assembly GCA_903872005.1 of uncultured bacterium. Next base: position 2,037 of record CAIQJD010000684.1, read on the forward strand.
AGCGGCCGCCGGCCGGCCAACTGTACGATGTCTAGGCGCAACGCGCCCTGGCCGGCGGCGACCATGATGTCGGGGCCGGCCGTCCAGACCACGCCCGGCTCGGCCTGGAATCCCGGCATGAAGGGGAAGGGTGTGGCTTTGTGAATCAACAGGCGTTGTCCGTACAGGAACGTGAACGTCCCCGGCCAGGGGGTGAGGGCGCGGCAGCGGCGGTCAATGGCTTCGGCCGGCTGGCTCCAGTCAATGCGGCCGGCGTCTTTTTTCAGGCGATCAATCCAGGTGGATAGGGTGTGATCCTGACGCACGGGCGCGATCTTGCCCTGTGCCCAGCCGGCTAGGGCTTCCACGAAGAAGGGCGCGCCGATCTCGGCCAGGCGCTCCATGACGACGGTCGTCGTGTCGTCGGCGTGGAGCGGGATGCTCATTTGGCCGAGCAAGTCGCCGGAATCCATTTCGTCCTCCACGAAGAGGACCGAGAGACCGATAGAGGTTTCGCCGGCGAGGATGGCGCTGATGACCGGCGCCGCGCCGCGATGGCGCGGCAGGAGTGATGGGTGCAGGTTCACCGAGCGCAGCGGCGGCAGATTGAAGATGTTGTCGGGGATCCACTGTCCGTAGGCGGCCACGGCGATGAGGTCGGGCCGCAGGGCGGCAATCTCGTGGAAGGCTTCGGGCGTCCGCAGGGACTTGTGCTGGATCACCGGCAAGCCCAGCTCTTGCGCGGCGCGCTTGATGGGCGAGGGCGTGAGGCGCAGGCCGCGTCCGACCGGCTTGTCGGGTTGCGTGACGACGCCGAGGAGCTGGAACCGGCGATCCTGGTTCAGGAGACGCAAAGTTGGGATGCCAAAAGCAGGACTGCTCATGAACACGAGTCGAATAGCCATGCTCTCACCATTTGGCTGTTGTCTGCACGCCGGCGTGAACAGCGCGATTATAGCATAGGGGCGCGCAAACGCAAGATTCGTGGCCGGGCGTTGAGTGGGAGTGAAAACTGTATCATGAGGTTTATGGGCGCGCCGGCGGCGTATCTGGATGGCGCATAGAACGCGGGGGTCTGCCAGCCTGGCAGCCCCCCGCGTTCGCTGGCGTTACGTCGCCGGCCCTATGCCTGGCGCAGCGCCTGCCAGATCTGCTTGAGCGCCGGCCGCTTGCCGTACATCAGCAGGCCCATGCGGAAGATCTTCGCGCCGGCCCACAAGATGACCGGGATGGTCAGTGTCGTGCCAATCAGGCTGATGAGGATGTCCATCAACGGGACTTCGGCCATGGGCAGGCGAATCATCATCATCACCGGCGCGGTCAAGGGAATCCACGAGAAGACGCGCATCAGGATCATGTTGGGGTTGGTGAAGGTGAAGCCGGCCAACATCATCGGCAGGGCCGCGATGAGCGAGAAGATGCCGGCCAGTTGTTGCGATTCCTGCTCCGTCGCCCCCAGCGCGCCGACGGAGGCCATCAAGACCGCGTATACCAGGAAGCCCAGCAGATAGTAGGCGATGGCGAGGATGAAGACCTCGGCCCGGGAGAAGAGCGGGATGGCGACGCCCAGCAGGGCCACGGCTCCGCCGCTCAAGGCGAGGGACGAGGCGAGCCAGACGATTACCTGCGTCAGTCCCACGGCGCCCAGGCCGATCACTTTGCCGGCGAGCAACTGTGTGGCCGAGGTGGATGAGAGGACGATTTCGATGACGCGCGATGCCTTCTCTTCCGCGACGCTGCGTAGCAGATAGCCGGAGGATGAGAAGATGGTGACGATCAGCAGGATGCCCAGGAAATAGGGCACCATCATCGAGGCGATGCCGCCGGCCTGCCCGTTGCCCTTGCCATCGGCGTCCAATACGACCATACGCACGTCTACGGCGCTGGCGACGCGTTGGCGCAGGGCCGGGTCCACGGCGTCGCGTAGCAGATGTTCGGTGAAGAAGCGGCGCAGCGTTTGCGAGTCGCTGGCCGCGGCGGCGCTGAACCCGCTGCCGCGGCTCACCAGAGTAACCCGGCCGAAGGTCATGTAGTCGGCCGGGATGACCAACAG
>CAIQJD010000685.1 GCA_903872005.1 uncultured bacterium
CCGGGCGGGCCGACGAGCAGCACCCCCTTGGGGATGCGTGCGCCGAGGGAGGCGAACTTCTGCGGCTCCTTGAGAAACTCGACGACCTCCGCCAGCTCCTGCTTCGATTCATCGGCGCCGGCCACATCGGCGAAGGTCACGGTCGGCTTGTCGCCGGTGAACATGCGCGCCCGGCTTTTGCCGAAGGAGAGCGCCTGATTGTTCCCGCTTTGCGCCTGGCGCATGAGGATGAAGAAGAGCAGCGCCACGAAGATGATGGGGGCCAGGCCAATCAGCAGACTGCCGATATTACGCAGTTGCGATGGCGACTGCACCTCAATTTCGACGGCCGAGAGCTGTTCGGCGTTCACGCCCAGGTTGAGCAGGCTTTCGGCCAGGCCCACCTCAGGCTCTTTGCGCGAGATCGCCGGCGCGTTGGCGTTCCGGCGCACGATGGTCAGGTCGTCTTCGTCAATCTGGATGGATTTCACATCGCCGGCCTTGACCCAGTTGGCTACCGTGGAAAGCTCCACTTCTTGCGGCTGCCGCGCCGGCATGAACGAGTTGTATAACAATGCCGCAGCGGCGATAACGATGAGCAGGAGTACAAACCAGTTCCTGCTCCAGCGCGATGAAGTCACGTGAACCTCCGCATCGGATGCGATGATCGTTGGGCAAATCTATCGTTACCCATTATACCGCAAGTGGGCCATAGGGCAAGCGGGGCGACTGCCTGGCGCTTGCCTTTTTGTGCCGCTTTTGGTAAAGTAGGCGCACCAGAGCCGGCCGGCTCGTACAGCGGAGGTAAGCATGACTGCATGTATCACACAGGTGGTCAAGCGCACGGGCGATACGGTGCCGTTCAATCAGGAGCGCATCACCAACGCCATCTATCGCGCCGCCGTGGCCGTTGGCGGTCGGGACCGTTCCATCGCGGAACGGCTGAGCGACCAGGTGGTGCGTGTCCTGGAGCAGACCTGTCGTCCGGGCCAGATTCCGACGGTCGAGGAAATCCAGGACATCGTCGAGAAGGTCCTGATCGAGAACGGGCACGCGCGCACGGCCAAAGCCTACATCTTGTACCGGGCCGAACGCTCGCGTCAGCGCCAGGCCAAGGTCGCGCGCCAGACGCGCGATTCGGAGAGCATCTCGTACCGCAAGCTCTGGGAGACGCTGAACTGGGCCGTGGATCACGACTTGCATACGGTGGAGCGGCTCAATGCGCGCATCCGCGCCGGCCAGTTCGCCGATATCGTCCACGAATCCGAGCAAGCCTATGAGGAAGATGTGGCAACCGCGGCCGATCTGATTAAGGCGCGTCGGGATGAGGTGCGTATCGTCATCATCGCCGGCCCCTCGTCGTCCGGCAAGACGACGACGACTATCAAGCTGGGCCAACGCCTGAAAGAAGCCGGCTTGTCGCTCGCTCCGCTGACGGTGGACAACTACTTCTTCGATCTGGCGCTGCATCCCAAAGATGAGTTTGGGGACTACGATTTTGAGACGCCCCAGGCGTTGGATTTGGCCCTGATCAACGAGCATCTGACCCGGCTGATCGCCGGCGAGCTGGTGCATATTCCCTTCTATGACTTCAAGACCGGCCGGCGCACCAACGGCGCGACCCCGATGCAGTTGAAGTCCAATGAGATCATCCTGATTGACAGCCTGCACGGCCTGTATGCCAACATGACGCGCAGCATCCCCGACGAGAACAAGTGCAGGCTCTACATCGAGACGCTGATGCAGATGAAGGATACCGCCGGCCGGTTCATCCGCTGGGCCGACCTGCGCCTGATGCGCCGGATGGTGCGCGATGCCAGCCATCGAGCCTACAATCCGCGCCAGACGTTGGAGCACTGGCACTACGTGCGTAGCAGCGAGTTACGCAACATCATCCCCCATGCCAGCAAAGCGGACTATATTATCAATAGCGCCTTGCCCTACGAGTTGTGCGCGATGCATCCGCGCCTGATCGGCTATTGCCAGGATTGGCAGACGCGCTACGCGGACGACCCGCTCAAGCAGGACGCGCATATCCGCGCGTCGCGCGTGTGTGACTTGCTCGGCTCGGTCTTGCCGGCGCCGGACGAATCGGTCATCCCGTCTACCGCGCTCATCCGCGAATTCATTGGCGGCAGCGCCTATACTTATTGATCGGAGGCGTCTTCATGTCCATCGAACAGATCAAGCAGATTGCCGTGATGGGGGCCGGCCTGATGGGGCACGGCATCGCCCTGGAGTTCGCCGCCAATGGGTATGCGGTCAACCTGTATGACTTGACCGACGATATCTTGCGCCGTGGCCTGGAGAACGCGCGGGCCAATCTGGCGCAGATGGCCGAGGCCGGCATGATTACCGCGCAGCAGGCCGCCGAAGCGCCGGCGCGTATGCGACCATTCACGAACCTGGAACAGGCTGCGGCCGACGCAGATGTGGTCATCGAGGCGGTCGCGGAAAAGCTGGAGATCAAGCACGATGTCTTTCGCCGGCTCGACGCATGCTGCCGGCCGGATGCGATCCTCGCCAGCAATTCGTCTACGTTGATGCCGAGCAAGCTGGCGCCGGCAGTGCGCCGGCCGGAGCGGCTTCTGGTGGCGCACTACTGGAACCCGCCCTTCCTCTTGCCGTTGGTGGAGGTGGTTGGCTGCCCGCAGACGTCGCCGCAAGTGATCGAGACCATGCGCGAGCTGTTGGCGAAGATCGGCAAGATGCCGGTGGTGATGAAGAAAGAAGCGCTGGGCTTCATCGGGAACCGGCTGCAATTCGCGCTCTGGCGCGAGGCGCTGCACATCGTCTCGGACGGCATCGCGTTGCCCGAAGACGTGGATGCGGTGGTGCGGAACAGCTTCGGCCGGCGGCTGGCCGTGGCCGGCCCCTTTGAGGTCTTCGAGTCGGGCGGCCTGGATGTGATTCATGGGGCCAGCGGCTACCTCTTCCCCGACCTGGACAATTCGCAGTCGCCATCGCCCCTGGTGGCGGCGCACGTGGACAAGGGCGAATTGGGGATCAAGACCGGCCAGGGGTTCTACCGCTGGACGCCAGAGAGCGGCGCGGCGCTGCGGAAGCGTATTGCCGATGCGTTGATCTTGTTGAACGCGTGGACGAAGAAGAGGCAGTAGAGCCGGCCGTTTGAGGCGTATAAGGCGGGGCTGGGAGCGACTTGTAGGGCGCTCCCAGCCCCGTTGTTTGCGTGGCCTGGCTAAGCGGCCGGCGCGGGCTGGGGCGCAACGGCCGGGGTGCGGATGAATTGGGCCAGGGCCAGGGCGACCAGCACGATGCCGACGCCGAAGAGGAAGGGCGCTTGCGATCCCAGCGCGACCCAGATGGTCCCGCCGACCACCGGCACAATCACCGCCGACAGGTGATTCATCGTCTGTTCCGTCGCGATATTGCTGGTCATTTCCTCTTTGGACAACGCGATCTTTTGGAAGTAGGTCTGCAACGCCATGTTGAAGCCGTTGGTGAG
>CAIQJD010000686.1 GCA_903872005.1 uncultured bacterium
CATCTAACCATTAGGAAATCGAAGTATGTCGAGCATTTCGCTGGAAGAGTGCGCCCGACAGGTCCTGGAAACCACGCCGCTGGTCATGCGCGCCGTGCGCGCCGAAATGCGGCGCGGCCGCGCCGCAGACCTCTCGGTGCCGCAGTTCCGCACACTCCTCTTCCTGCACCGGGAAGCCGGCGCCTCTCTTTCGCAGGTCGCCGAACACATCGGCCTGACGCTCCCTTCCATGTCGGCCCTGACCGACGGGCTGGTGGCACGCGGGCTGCTGGCACGCGCCGCCGACCGGCAAGACCGCCGGCGCGTGACCCTGACGCTGACGGAGTCGGGGCAATCCGTGCTAGAAACGGCGCGCCGCCTGGCCCAGGCGGCTTTGGCCGAGCGCCTGGCCGGCCTGTCGCCCCAGGAGCGCGTCGGCCTGGTCGAGGCGTTGCAGTGCTTGCGCCAGGTCTTCGACCCGGCCGGCGGAGGGCCACGCCCATGAAACAGGTCGCCGCGCTGTCCATCTTCCTGCGCCCCTACTGGAAACGCGCCGCCGGCGCGTTGATCTTGCTCATCTCCCTGGTCTTTCTGGACCTGGCATTGCCGCGCCTGATCCAGCGCATCATTGACCAGGGCATCAACCAGCAGAATCAGCCGGTCGTGATCCAGACCGCAGTGCTGATGCTGGGCATCTCGCTCCTGAGCACTTTGATCGCGGTGGGCAACAACAATCTGTCGGTCTGGGTGGGCGAAAGCGTGGCGCGCGATCTGCGCGACGCGCTCTTCCTCAAGATTCAGAGCTTCTCTTACGGCAACCTGGACCGGCAGCGCACCGGCCAGCTCATGGTGCGCCTCACCAGCGACGCCGCGGCGCTGCAACGCCTGACGCAGGTCTCGCTGCGGATTGGCACGCGCGCCCCACTGCTGATGATTGGCAGCGCGATCCTCATGTTCGTCACCAGTCGCGCCCTGGCGCTCACCATCCTCCCGCTCCTGATCGTCACCTCGGCGGTCATCATCCTGTTTCTGATCAAAATGGAGCCGCTCTTCCGCACGGTGCAGCAGAAGTTGGACCGCCTGAACACGGTGCTGCAAGAGAATATCGCCGGCGCGCGGCTGGTCAAAGCCTTCGTGCGCGCCGGCTTTGAGGGCCAGCGCTTCGAAGAGGCCAACGAGTCTTACACCGAGCGTTCGGTGCGCGTCATGCGCTTTATGTCAACGATGTCGCCGGCCCTGACCGTCTTCGTCAGCATCGGCATGGTCATCGTCATCTGGGCCGGCGGGGCCAGGGCCATCCGCGGCGAGCTAACGGTGGGCCAGGTCGTCGCCTTCAACAACTATCTCCTCACCACGATGGGCCCGCTCATCATGATGACGATGCTCTCCAATGCCTGGGCTAACGGCATCGCCTCGGCCAAGCGCGTCTGCGAGGTGCTGGACACCGTCCCCGAAGTGCCGGCCCCGGCCGCCGGCGTGGCGCTGCCGGCCGACGCGCCGGCGCGCATCGTCTTCGAGCATGTCAGCTTCACGTATCACGCAGACGGTGATGGGGGCGAACCGGCGGCAGCGTTTCAAGATGTCAGCCTGACCACCGAGCCGGGGCAGATGCTCGCCATCCTGGGCGCGACCGGCGCCGGCAAGTCCACCCTCATCAACCTCATCCCGCGCTTCTACGATGTGACGGCCGGCCGAGTGCTGATGGATGGCATAGATGTGCGCGAGTTGCAGCCCGACTCGCTCCTGGCACAGATCGCGCTCGCGCCACAGGAGACGGTGCTCTTCTCTGGCAGCGTGCGCGACAATATTCGCTACGGCCGGCCCGAAGCCGGCGACGCGGACGTGATCGCGGCCGCCACGGCGGCCCAGGCGCATGACTTCATCATGGCCCTGCCGCGTGGCTACGACACCCACGTCGAGGAGCGCGGCGTGAACCTTTCCGGCGGGCAGAAGCAGCGCATCGCCATCGCCCGCGCCCTGTTGCTGCAACCGAAAGTCCTCATCCTCGACGATAGCACCAGCTCGGTGGATGTGGAAACAGAGACGCGGATTCAAGACGCGTTGGAGCGGCTGACGCCGCGACCGACCAGCATCGTGGTCGCCCAACGCATCAGCACCGTCCTGAAAGCTGACAAGATCATCGTCCTCGACCGGGGGCAGATCGCGGCGCAGGGGACGCATCGCGAACTGTTGCAGTCCAGCCCCATCTACCGCGAGATTTACGATTCGCAACTGGGCAATGGGGTGCGCCTGGCGGGGCCGGCGCCGGCCGAAGAAAGGAGTCCGAGCGCATGAGCTATCAAGAACGCGGGGGCAGCGATGCGCGGGCGACTATGCAGCCGCGCCGGCCGGTGATGGTCGGCAAGATCGAGAAGGCGCGCGATCCGCGCCGCGCCCTGGCCGGCCTGCTGCGCTTCCTCCGCCCCTTCAAGGGTCAGCTCATACTGGCGCTCGCCGGCGTCATCATCTACACGCTCTTGGGCCTGGCCGGCCCCTACCTGATGGGCAAAGCGATTGACGATTTCATCAGCGTCCGCCGGCTGGATGGGCTGGGACGGACCGCGCTGTTGATGTTGACCGTGTACGTGCTGAACAACCTGTTCCAGGCCGGCGCGAACTGGATCATGGCCGACGTCTCACAACGGGCGCTCAAGGCAATGCGCCGGCAGCTCTTCGAGCATTTGCAGACGTTGCCGCTCAGCTTCTTCGACCGCAACCCGGCCGGCGAGCTGATGAGCCGGCTGACCAACGACATTGACGCTATCAACCAGGCGGTCTCGCAGAACATCACCTCGCTGATCGCCAGCCTCCTCTCGATGGTCGGCATCCTGGTCGCCATGTTCGTCCTGGATCGTTGGCTGGCGCTGGCGTCGCTGCTCGTCGTCCCGATCATGTTCTGGTTCACGCAATTCGTGGCGCGCTATACGCGCAAAGGCTTCCGCGACTTGCAGAAATATCTGGGGCAGATCAACGGCGTGATGGAGGAGTC
>CAIQJD010000687.1 GCA_903872005.1 uncultured bacterium
GCCGGCCTGGTCATCTCGATTCCAACCGTGAAGCGCCATATCAGCAACATCTACACCAAGTTGGGCGCGAACAGCCGAACGCAGGCCATCTCGCGTGGCAAGGAGCTGCAGCTCTTCCCATAGCCACACGTTGCAGAGGGTCGTGTTTTGAAGCCGGCCGCGTGCTGATCGCGGCCGGCTTTTCGTTTGGCCTCCGATAGATACAACCGCATCTACAACCCGGGATGCAACCTTAGGACGATGATGCCAGGCGTGAAACTTCCTATAATCAGTATCAAAGAGGTGGGACGATGACTGACAGAAATGCTCGGCTAAAGGACAACCAAAGGAATGCGCCGGATTCAGATGCCGACCTATCCCATTCGGCCGGCGGCCTCTTTGAGATTCATGTCAAGGGTCAACTCCATAGTCGTTGGTCAGAGTGGCTGGAAGGGCTGGAGATGGAGCCACGGGAGAACGGAGAAATGGTTCTCTTTGGGCCGATTGCAGATCAGGCTGCTCTCCTGGGCATCTTGAACAAGCTGAGTTACTTGAACCTGGCATTACTCTCCGTACACAAAATGCAAGAAGTGATACAAAGCAAGGGTTCGCACAAGGAGGAATGAAATGATCGAGTCTATCATGAAGCTGCACCGCTGCGCCGATTGTCCCGTTCGCTGCCAGGCCGTGGCGAAGCCACACTCACTCTTCGCGCGCATCCATCGCTGGCATACGACCTGGTGGCCGGGTTGGAAGATCTACCAGGCAGAGCGGCGTGCCGGCGAATCCAAAGCAGCCGCACGCGCGTAGTTCAGAGAGACAACACTCCATGAATGGAGGCCACGCGCAAGCGACTCCCGAACGGCTGGCCCGGCGGCGACTTTCGCGCATGCGTGGCCTCCATTCCGAGGGGCGGATGATCGCACTGGTTGAAGACGTGGAGGCGCGAACATGGGTAACACGGCTCAGTATGACTCTCACCCCTGGCAACGTATCACCCCCATGCCTCTGGCGAAGGGCGTCGGATGGGGGTCAGTCGCCGGCCTGGCCGGCACGCTGGTCATGGATATCGTCCTCATGGCGGGGTTGTCGGCGGCGGGATTATCGGCTCTCACATGCTTCTCGCTCGTGGGAGACACGGTCTCGCGTTTCGCAGCCCTGTTGGGCGTGAGACTGGCCGCCGGCGTTCCACTGGGCGCGGCGGCGCACTATCTGATCGGGCCGGCCGTCGGAGCGCTCTTCGGCGCCGCCGTGGTCGGGCTGAGACCGGCGCGGGTAGTCAACCTGAAGTGGTGCGTGGTAGCTGCGATCCTGTACAGCGAGATCGTGGGGCTGCCGATCCTGGCGACAACGCCCATCCTGCTGAGGATGACCGCTGCGGAGACGGTGCAGTGGTTTGGCATATCGTTAGCCATGCACGTGATCCTCGCAACCGTTCTGGGCGTCGTCGTGTGGCGCGGGCTGCGGCCGGCTATCGTGGCCCGGTAGGGCTGGAAGGACGCGGATCAAAGACGCTACGCCAGCAACTCTCCCAGGGCGCGCAACAGCGCGTCCGCGTCGGCCGGCTCGTTGTACGCCTGGAACGAGACTCGCAAGTAGGTCTGTCCCTGCCACTCGATGACCGGTATCTGGATCCGATAACGCGCATACAACGCCGTCAGCTTCTCGCCGGCGCCGGCCGGCATCCGCATGGTCGCCATCTGCGCCAGCCAGGTCGGGCCATCGGGGCAGATCGGCGCCATACCGGTCAGCGCGTGGATGCGCCGGCGCGTCTCTTCGGCCAGCGCGTGGCAGCGCCGGCGCTGCGCCTCCCAATCGTGCTGCGCCTGAAAGGCGATAGCGGCCGGCACGGCC
>CAIQJD010000688.1 GCA_903872005.1 uncultured bacterium
ACGATATTAACAAGGGCCGCCAAGAGTAAGACGGCGAATATAACGCCGGCCGCTGCCAATTTGCCCAATTTTGTCATAACGCATCACCTCGCGGTTTGATAGGCGCGCAGCATAACTATAGCATAACTGTAACACATCGGCAGCCGGCTGTCAATAGTATTTTTACTTTCCTACTACAAATGCAGCCGCAATATCGCGCGTGTGTGATAAGCTGATTTCGATCCGCGTCAATCCCAAGCCGGCGGCGCGCGCCGCCGCGCCCCCGTACAGTGTGACCAGCGGCTTGCCGGCGTCGTCGCTGAGGATCTCAATGTCGCGCCAGCCGAAGCCGGCGATGCCGGTTCCTAGCGCCTTGGAGACGGCCTCTTTGCCGGCGAAGCGCGCGGCCAACTCGGCCGGCCGGCCGGCGCAGAGGGCGGCTTCGGCCGGCGTGAAGATGCGCTCCAGGAAGCGCGCGCCGTGGCGCTGTAGCGCCCGCTCGATGCGGGCGATCTCTACCAGATCCACGCCCACGCCCAATGGCGCTGCGTCTGCCAGCATCGGCCTAAGCGTCGCTGGCCGGCGCGCCGGCGCGTTTGCCGGCGGCTGCTGCGCCGAAGTCTTGCCACGTGACCTGCTCGCGCCACATGTAGAACGCTCCCAGGACGGTGATGGGGAACCAGAGCGCTCCGTGCAGCACCAGCGTATAGGCCGCTGCGGTGGTTGGCACGACGCCGTAGTTTTGCAGGACTTTGATCCCTGGCAGGTCGAAGGTGCCCACGTAGCCCGGCGAGGAGGGGATGGTTGTCGCCAGATTGACGACGCCGTTCATGAGCATCGATACGTAGAAGGGTACCGAGAAGCCGAAGGCGTGCATCACGAACCAGTACTTCACCGTTTCGGCCAGCCAGATGACCAGGGAGGTCACGAAGATCATCAAGACGTCCCGGGGGCTCCGCAGCGAGACCAGCCCTTGCAGAAAGCGATCCAGGAAGCCCACGAGGGGGGCGCGGAAGCGTTCGGGCACGAAACGGTTGATCAGCGGCGTGTAGATGCGTTGGGCCCAGTGCGGGCGCATGGCGAAGATGAAGAAGACGATCAGCGCGCCGAAGAAGGCGGCGCTGCCGATGATGACGACGTTGCGGAGCCAGTCGGGCATGGGCGTGAAGGGCAGCGAGAAGAAGACGAAGAGGAGCATGATCACGCCGTCGAAGACGCGTTCCACGAAGGCGGTCGCCAGGCTGGCGCTGAAGCTGACGTTCTCTTTGCGCTTCAGCACGTAGGAGCGGATGAACTCGCCGGCGCGCGCCGGGTAGACATTGTTGCCCATGTAGCCGATGCAGACGACCGGAAAGAGCCGGCCGAGCGGGATGCGCTTGATTTGGCGCAGCATGTAGTGCCAGCGCCAGGTGCGCGCCCATACGGCAAAGAAGTAGACGACGACGCCGGGGATGATCCACCAGTATTTGGCGCTACGCATCGCGTCCCACAGGCCGGGGAGGTTGAGGCCGCTCAGGGCCAAATAGAGACAGCCGGCGCTGATGAGCAGGCCGAGCCAAAATTTCCAGTCTTTGAGGAGTCTTTTCAATGGGCGCTCTCCTCAGCCGGGCCGGCCAGCTTGTCGCCAAAGATGCGCTCCAGCGCCATGGTGTGGCTGCATACGCCGCGCTGGGCGAAGAAACGGCAGCCGCACTGCCACACGCCCCGGTTGTATGTCACCAGATGCGCGCTGTTGTCGCCGCGGAAGCTTACCGTCAGCGTTGCGATGCTGACGCGCTCCGGCTCTTCGGCGTAGCGTTTGGCCTTCTCGATCTTGCTGATCATTGCTGAATCCATGGGTGCCTCCTGCACGGTCGCGCGGATGGGAGTGTTGGTAAGCGCGCAAGACAAGGATGCCCAGGCTCACCAGTCGCCTGGCGTCCTGGGCGTCCTCGCATTCACGCCGTCTGTTCTCGCGTTCGATGGGACTTTCATACGGGTTTCCCTCACTCATCAGCCGGCGTGTGGGCCGGCCCTTGAGTTCAGTATACCGTCTAAAGATGTCGTTGTCAAACACTGCCTGGGTTAAGCTACGTCAATCTATGCCGCGCTATTCCGCGTCGCGGGCGGCGTTGGGGGCCGGGAAGATCAGGAAGATGGCGTTCAACAGGATGCCGGCGACTGCGCCGGCGGCGATGCTCGGCAGGCCATTGGGGAAGATGCCGGGCACCTTGAGGGGGAGGTAGCCGGCGCCCAGGATCTGTCCGCCGATGGCGGTGATGGTGATGACCGCGCCGACGGCGAGCTGGCGCGGGTCGAAGAGGTTGACCTTCTTGTCTTGGATCAGGGCGATGCCCTGCATGCCGATGATGCCGAAGAGGTAGATCGCCAGACCGCCGGTTACGGCGACCGGGATGCTGTTGACGATGCCGGCCAACTTGCCGATGAAGCCGAGGAGGATGGCGATGACGCCGGCGGCCAACAGGGTGGGGCCGGAGTAGTTGCGGGTGATGACCATGAGCGAGTTGTTCTCGCCGTAGTTGGTGCCGGCCGCGCCGCCCAACAGGCCGTTAATGGTATCGCCGATGCCATCCAGCACCAGATTCAGGCCGATGAGCTTGTCCAGGTTGTAGCGTGGCTTGCCGAGATTGTCGGCCAGCTTGTCCACATAGAGGCTAATCTGATAGAGGTGGGCGGTGGATTCCGGGATGGTGGCGATGGCGATGATGGCAATGGCGGCCACGGCTTCCCAGGCGCGCGGGTCACCGAAAGCCGGCAGCGTCAGGCGCGGAAACTGGAACCAGGCTGCGGTGCGGATCGGGTCCAGGCTGACGATGCCGAAGGGGATGCTGACCAGGTATCCCACGATAGCGCCCAGGAGGATGGGGATGAGGCCGACGAAGCCGCGCCCTTGCAGGTAGACCGAGAAGAGGATGGTAGCCAGGAGCGTGACGATGGCGACCACCCAGTTGTTCTTCGCCATGTCGAGGGCCGACCCGCCCAGGGTGACGCCGATCACCAGGGCGACGGAGCCGGTGATGATGGGCGGCAATACCTTGTCCAGGGCATCCTTGCCGATGCGCCGGATGAGCAGGCCGACGAGGATGTTGACCACGCCGGTGGCGACGATGCCGACCTGGGCCAGGCGCACGGCGTCGCCGGCATATACCCCGAATTGCGCTTTGGTGAGCGCCATGATGGCGGCAATATAGCTGAAGCTGGAGCCATAGTAGAGCGGGATGAACTTCTTGGAGAGGATGCGTGACAGAATGAGGGCGGTGATGGTGGCGACGCCAGAGACGGTCAGGACGGCTCCGACATCAAAGCCGACCAGTAGGGCGACCAATACCGTCGCCGGGAACATCGTGAGAGCGTGCTGAAAGCCGAGGATGATGATGCGACCGATGGAGGGGACATCATTGGGCAAGTAGCCGAAGACTTTCTGATCGGGGGGCCGTTTGGTGGTCATTTCTGCTCTCCATGTAGGGTATTGGATGGTCCGCCGCGACCGCGCACAAAAAAACACTCAAGAGAGAGTCTCTTGAGCGCCTTTGCCTCGCCAGGCAGCTTGCCGGCCGGGATCGGAGCGAGTATACACCACGTCGGCCAAAGGCGCAAATCGCGCCGTCCTTTGCTCCGCGCGGGCGGCTGTGCTATACTTGAGATAGCAGGAGCGTGAGGAGCGATAACGATGGCAAACCCGATGGATCGCCGACGCGGTGACTGGAAATCGTTCGCATGGTTCGCGGCGCTGATGGGGCTGGCGTGGTGTCTCGCCGGCTGCCAGGCGACGCCGGCGGCGCTTCCCACCGCGACGCTTCCCGCCCCTCCGCCGGCCAGCGCCACGCCGACGAGCAGCATGGGCGGCATGCCGCGCCCTCCGACCGATGCGCCCATGACGGTCAGCAACACGCCGGCCGGCGCGGCGACCGCCACGCCGGCGGCTACGGCGACCAGGCCGGCGTCTGTGGCGACTTTGCCGGCCGCGCCGACGATCATTGCAGAGTGGCGCATTGGCGCGCTGCCGGCCGCGGCGCGTGCTCCCGCCGGCATTGTAGAGCTGGATGGCCGGCTGTATGTGGTCAGCCGCACCGATGGCGGCGTGGCCGTCCTGGAGAAAGAGCAATTGACGCGCCTGATCCCGGTCTGCGCCGCGCCGGCCGGTATCGTGGCCGATGCGGCCACCCATCGTGTCTTCGTGGGCTGCGAGGACGACAAGGCGCTGCACGTGATTCAGGATCAGAAGATCGTGGCCGTCTGGAAGCTGGAAGAGCCGCCGCAGGCGCTGGCTGTGGCGGCCGGCCGGGTCTTCGTCGGCTCGGGCAGCCGCGGCCAGATAGATGTCCTGGACGCCACGAGCGGCGCGCGGCGCGGCTCCTTTGGCATCAAGGGGGCCACCAGTATCCTGGGATTAGCCGCCGACGCCGGGGCGCGCCGGCTCTACGTGGCGGCTTACGAGCATCAGTTCGCGGTGGATTTCGAGTCGGGCGAAGTGCTGGCGGCCAAGACTTACGGGGGATACAATACGTTGGTGGTGGATCCGGCGCGCCGGCGCTGGTACACCAATGACTATGAGAGTGGCTCCTCTCAGCAATACCTGGTCGCCCTGGATCAGAAGACCGGCGATGTGGTGGGGCGCGCGCCCCTGGGCGGCGACCCACGTCAGGCCATCGCGCATCCGACCACCGGCCGCATCTATGTGGCGAACTCCTATGGCAATACCGTTACCGTCATCGAGCCGGAGCAGATGGCGGTGATCGCCACGATCCCGGTCGGCCGGCAACCGCAATCGCTCTGTCTGGATGCTGCCGGCAGCCGGCTCTACGTGGCGAACTACGAGAGCCATAGCATCAGCGTGCTGGATGTAGTGAGCAATCGTCTGGTCGCGACGCTGCCGCTGGCGTTGATTCCTACCGACATGGTCGCGGATGGGGCGCGCGGCGCGTTGTATGCTCTGGCGCCGGCGACCAATACGATCTTCGCGCTGCGCGATGGGAAGACGATGCAGGAGTTGGCCGCCGGCCGGGAGCCGGTTGCGCTCAGTCTCGATGCGGCCGGCGGGCGGCTCTACGCGGTCAACTATGTCGGCCAGAGCGTCTCGACCATCGCGCTGGACACGGGGAAGGCGCAGGAGACGCTGCTCGCCGGCCGGCCCATCGCCGTTGCCCTGGATGCGGCGCGCGGCCGGCTGTATGCCGGCGGCGAGATTCTGACCCTGGATGGCATGAAAGCGGTCGGCAAGGTCACGCTGCAGGGGTTGACGATGCCCGGCGGGCCAACGCCGGCGCCGGCGCAGATTGAGGTGGACAGCGTCAAGGATCGCCTGTTCATTGTGGCGTCCAATAATGTGCCCGGCTCCAATGGCGGCATGATCATCTATGTCTGGGATGTGGCGGCCGGCCAACAACTGGCGAGCCAGTTGGGCGGTCTGACGACGTCGGCGATAGTCCTGGACGCGGCCGGCCGGCGGCTCTATTCGACCGGCGGGCGTTTCGGTCAGTTCAAGCTCTACGTGGACGACGCCGACGCGCTGCGCCACATTGCCGAACGCGTCTACCCGGTGATGCCGGTGGGCCTGGCGTATCAGCCGGCGACGCACCATCTCTTCGTGGCCTTCGGCGACCCCTACAGCGCCAACGCGGATGCCACCTGGGAACTGCACATCGTGGACGCGCGCACGTTGGGCGATGTGGCGCGCTGGAAGTTGCCAGCGCAGCCGGTGCGCCTGACGGCCGACCCGACCAGCGGGCGCGTCTACGTGGCGGTCGGGGCGACCGGGCGCGTCCTGGTGGTTCAGGATGTGGCGCTGCCGGCCCCGCCGGCGCCTACCAGCACCTCCAGCCCGACGCCCTGGCCGACCTACACGCCTTCGGCCACGCCCCCGCCGGCGACGCGCACGCCCACGCGCGCCGCGACCCTGGCGGCGCCCACGCCGACGCCCTGCCCGGTCGGACTGTTGCGCTCCTTCGCCCCGTATTGGACGCCGGCCGTACAGGCGGCCGCCGGCTGCCCGGCGCGCGACGAGCAGGCGATGGATGCGGCCGAGCAGACTTTCGAGAAGGGGCGCATGTTGTGGCGCTCCGATCGCACCTTAATCTACATCGTCGCCAATAGCGGCGCGTATTGGGTGCGCGGCGATGCCTGGGGCCAACTGGTGGAAAGCTTCTGCGGGACGCCGCCGGCCGGCAAGCTG
>CAIQJD010000689.1 GCA_903872005.1 uncultured bacterium
CAGGGTGGTGAAGCCGATGGGATACATTTCAAATGCGGTCGTCGAAGGCACCAGGTCACTGACCGGGCCGTATAAGATGGATTCGCGCCGGAAATCATAGACGCTGGGCGCATGGAGAAGGACGAAGTCTGCTTGTGAGGCCAATGATAGCTCCTTGGGAAGCTGTCAGCATCAGCAATCAGCGGTCAGACCGAAAGACCATTGCTCCGGTCTCTTGAATGCGGCTGAAGGCCGAATGCTGAAAGCTGATTGCTGATCGCTCTTAGCCGGCTTTCACGCGCGTGCCAGGCACGGGGATCGAATTGAGCGTCTCTTCGACTACGGCGCGCGCGCTCACATCCTTGATGCGCGCCGATGGGCTGATGATGACGCGATGCGCCAGGGTGGGAATCGCCAGCGCCTTCACGTCGTCGGGTATCACATAGTCGCGTCCACTTACCGCGGCCAGGGCGCGAGATGTTTTGTAGAGCGCCAGGCTGCCGCGCGGGCTGACGCCCAGGTAGACATCAGGGTGCTTGCGCGTGGCGCGCGCGATGGAGACGATGTATTCCTTGATGAGGTCGGAGACATGGACGTTCTGCAGCGCTTCCTGCGCGGCGACTAGCTCCTCGGCGCTCACGACCTGACCCAAATCGGTGATGGGATGCCGGCGTTGCTGCGAATCCAGGATGGCGATCTCTTCCTGCTCTTCGGGATAACCCAGGTCAATCCGCATCATGAAGCGATCCACCTGTGCTTCTGGCAGGGGGAACGTGCCTTCATATTCGATGGGGTTTTGCGTTGCCAGCACCAGGAAGGGCGTCGGCAAGGGATAGGTGATGCCGTCCACCGTCACCTGGCGCTCTTCCATCGCTTCGAGCAGCGCCGACTGCGTTTTGGGCGTGGCGCGGTTGATTTCATCGGCCAGCACGATCTGCGATACAACCGGGCCGGCGCGATACTCGAACTCGCTCGTCTTCTGATTGAAGACCGAGACGCCGGTCACGTCGCTGGGCAACATGTCCGGCGTGAACTGGATGCGTCGAAAGGTGCAGCCGGTGGATTTTGAGATGGCGCGCGCCAGCATGGTCTTGCCCACGCCGGGCACGTCTTCAATCAACAAGTGGCCCTGGGTGAGCAGGGCGAGCATCGTCAACTGGATGGTGTCACGCTTGCCGATGATGACCTTCTCGATGTTGTCCATCATGCGGTTGGCGATCTCTACAACATTTTCCATGTCCCTCATCCCTTCTAGCCAGCGCCCATGCGCCGTCCCTTGCTGCGCCATTATAGCGCCTCTTGCGTGGTCTGGCAATGCCGCCAGATAACACAATACAGAGAGCGCAGACCCCATTGCTCATGAGGTCTGCGTCCCCCTGTACCCTCCGACGAAGTGGTATCCGCCGGCTGCTAAGCGGCGCGAGCCACGGTCACCAAATTGCCGCTCTTCGTCGGATCAAACGGCTCGTCGCTCAGACTTCCGTAAAAGCGTAGCGTATCAAAGCCGGCGCGTTCCAGCGCCGCTTCCAGATCACGTTGAAAGATGGGTCGCAATTCTGTACTATCGGCGGATTGGCTCCAGGTCTGGCCCTGCCGGCGCAATGTCACTATGTTGAAGGTAAGCGTCTCGGCCCCGAAGTCGTAGAAACGCAGGAAGACCCATTCCTGGTCGCCTTCGCGGTGCGCCTCCGGCGGCATCCAACGCGCGCGCGTCTTCCACACCTGGTCGAAGTTGCGATTCTGGACGAGGAGCAGACCGCCAGGCCGCAGTGCCTTCCGAAAATCGGCCAGCGCGCGATCCAATGCGCCGGCGTCGAGCGCATGGGGCAGCGAGTTGCCCAGGCAAAGCACGGCGTCAAATGGGCGGTCGAGGCGGCCGGCTTGCTCGCCGAAGCCGGCGACGAGGAACTCGACCTCTGCGCCGGCTTGCGCCGCGTTGCGCCGGGCGACCTCAATCATGTTGGCGCTGAGATCGCTCCCGACGACCTGGTAGCCGGCGCGCGCCAGGGCGATGCTGTGTTGGCCGGTGCCGCACGCGGTATCGAGGACGCGCCGCGCCCCAACGCTCTGTAGCCGGCTCTCCAGGAAAGGGCGCTCGAAGGCCAGTCGGTTCGACCAGTTGACGAAGCGGTCATAGTCGGCGCTGAACTGGTCGTAGAGCGGGACGTGCGTCATGCGGCCGGCTCCGCGACGGCGACCTGGCACTGCGCTTCTTCTTGTTGCAGACGGGCGTACTTCTGCGCGCCGACGCACTCTTTGGCGAATTTGCACCAGTCAATGCAGGATGCGCCGCGCTTCTTGCTAACGAAACCACCGCAGCTCTTGCAGCGGATCACCAGTTCATCGGACCACAGCTCGATCTCTTTCCCGCAATGCGGGCAGCCGAGATATTCGGGGCGGATTTCCTTGAACAGTTTCGAGCCTGGGCAACTACCATTCAGTCCCATCGGGGGCCTCCTCTGCGACAGCCGGCCGGCGCGTCGCGCTCAGCCGTGAATGAGCGCCGGCAAGCAATGAGTGCATACCCACAGGCTCTTGCCCTGGGTTCGCACCGGCAACAAGACGCTGAACTCTTCCCTGGCCCCACAACGGAAGCAGCTCTGGGAAAGATACTGCGTGCTGCGCGCTTCCATCCGCTCATGGGCGGCATGCTCGTCGAACGCAACTGCCTCCCGGTCCTCGATGGTCAGCGCGCCCGTGGGACATACGCCCAGGCAGAAGCCGGCCCCATCACACAATTCGTCGCGCACCACTTTGGCCTTGCCATTGATCAGCTCAATCGCCCCTTCGGCGCACGGCGTGACGCATAGGCCGCACCCATTGCACAGGCGCTCGTCAATTCTCACGATCTGTCGTTTCGCCATTGGCTATTCCCACCCTCTTCGCTTATGGAGTTGCCAGCGAGACTTCGTAGTACAGCGCCACCGCGCCTTCGGGACAGACGTCTTCGCACACGCCGCAATAGCTGCACAGGTCAGAGGCGACGAAGACGACGCGACCATTGACTATCTGCACCGCGCCGGCGGGACAATTTCGCACGCACGAGCCGCAGCCGGTGCAACGCGTCGTATCCACTTCGGGCAATGCCCACTGCTCTTCGTTCATGGTCGCTGGAGACTCCTCACTCCCGGAACTCTCTCACTGGTTATAGCCAGTATAGACGCGTGGCGTCGGCGCGTCTGTGACTTTCCTCACACCGCTACACGCCGCAGGCCAGTGTCAGCAGGCCATCGCGGTCGAGGACGATGATATTCTGACGTTCCATGCGGATCAGTCCCTGCGTCTGGAAGTCGCGCAGCGTCCGGCTGATGACTTCGCGCACGGTGCCGAGACGATTCGCCAGTTCCTGTTGCGTGAAGCGGCCGGCCACTTCTCCTTCCACCATGCGCACCAACTGGCGCGCCAGACGTTCGGACACGCTGTGCAGCGCCAGTTCTTCGATCAGGCTGGTCATCTGGCGCAGCCGGCCGGCGAAGTTGAGCAGGATCGCTCGCGCCACCGAAGGGTGACGCGCCAAGATCTGCAGGAAGTCGGCGCGGCTGAGGACGTATAGCGTGACATCGGTGCGCGCCGCGGCGCTGGCTGGCGCGGGCCGACCGTCTGCGGTCGCCACCAAGTTGAAACTCTGGCCGGCGAACAGGTCAGCGAGGGCTTGCTCTCGGCCGCTGGGGGCCAGGCGATAGACGCGTACCTGCCCATGCGCCACGAAGAACGCGCTATCCGTCGGCTCGCCTTCCAGGAGAATCTGCTCGCCGCGCGCCGCCTGTCGCACGCGCAAGGCGCGGGCCACTTCGGCCAGGCCGGCCGCATCCAGGCCGGCGAAGATGGGCTGCTGCGTGACGAAGGCGTGTGCGTCATCGCTCATGGGGTCAATCCATCCAGGAAGGGGGTGATGGCGCGCAAGAATTCTTCGGGCTGCTCTTCTTGCGGGACGTGGCCGCATTGCGGGATGACCGCCAATTGGGCCTGGGGCAGCTCGCGCGCCAGTCGCCGGCTGAGATCCGTGGCGACCCAGGTGTCCGCGTCGCCGGTAATGACCAGCGTCGGCACGGTCAGGCGGTTGAGCCGGGAGGACAGATCGAGGGACTGGCTCGCCAGGGTGACTTCCCAGAAAGCGCGTTCCCAGTTGGCGAGCTGCAGCGGCCGGCGGTAGGCCGCCAGGCGCTCCGGCGTGATCTTGGCGGGGGCGTACCAGGCGGAGCGAATGAGCTGGTCGCCGCGTAAGCCGAACATATAGTGTACGATCCAGGGGCCGAGCTTACGCATCTGCGCGGTGTTCAGGAGGGGGCGCACCCAGGCCGGCGCCCCGCCGCCCTGATAGATCGCCGCATCTACAAAGACCAGCCCGGCGACCCGTTCGGGGTGGCGCAGCGCCGTGACGGCCGCAATCGTCCCGCCGGCCGAATGGCCCACCAGGACCGCGCTCTGAATGTGCAATTGATCCATCAGCGCAACGACCATATCGGCCTGCGCCGTCTGACTGTAGGGATTGGCGCCTCCCCATTCGCCGGCCATCGGGCGGGATGTGAGGCCAAAGCCGGGCCGGTCGAGGGCGACGACTCGATGCTTCTGCGCGAGAGGCTCCATGACGTCGTCCCACGAGACGGTGCTGGAGCCGAGGCCGTGCAAGAGGATCAGCGCCGGCTTGCTCCGGCCGGCATCCCGGGTGTATACCATCAGCCCATTCACTTGCAGGAACAAGCCGTCGGGTTCGGCGAGGGCTTCCGGCATGACATCGTCCGGCGCGGTCGGGTAGGGGATTAACAGAGGAACGATGAGCGCCACGACCAATATGACCAGGGCGATGCTGACCAGCCAGCGCAGACAACCTTTCATCAGGTTTCTCCCTTCGCCAGAGCATTTTCGGAGCAAGCATAGCATGGGTCGCGACGCGCCGCAAGCGCGCCGGCGGCTTTTGGCGCGCCGTCAACGCTTGTGGTATTATGGGAGAGTAGAAAGGAGCGGCGAGATGGGCTTTTTTGACCGGCTGAAGGCAGCGCTCACCGCGCCGGCCTCCCCGGCGCAAGCTGGACGGAACTACTGGTTCTATGTCCGCTGCGAGGCATGCGGCGAGGTCTTGCGCGGGCGGATTGACATGTACAACGAGTTAAGCCAGCGTGAAGATGCGGCCGGCTACATCGTCCGCAAGACCCTCATCGGCAGCCAACGTTGCTATCGTCCGATGGATGTGGTCTTCTATTTCGATGAGAACCGCCGCCTGGCCGAGCAGGAGATCCGCGGCGGCGAATTCGTATCTGCCGACGATATGCCGCCGGCATAATCTCATGTCTCAGGAGAGGAAGTTGCCCATGTCGCTCCCGTTTTCGCCTTGCGAAATGGACGCCAAGGCCCTACGGAACTGTCGCGTGTTCAGCGGCAGCGCGCACCCGGAGCTGGCGCGCGAAATCTGCACGTATGTGGGGCTGTCGCTCAGTCCTTCGCGCACCTTGCGCTTTTCCAATGACAATCTGTATGTCCAGCTTGAAGACAGCGTGCGCGAGAAGGACGTCTTCATCGTCCAGCCGCTCTGTCCGCCGGCCAATGACCACCTGGTCGAGCTGTTATTGATGTGCGATGCGGCGCGCAGCGCCTCGGCGCGACGCATCACTGCCGTCATCCCGCACTTCTCGTATGCCCGCTCGGACAAGAAAGATGAGCCGCGCGTTTCCATTGCGGCGCGCCTGATGGCGGATCTGCTGGCGACGGCCGGCGCCGATCACGTCATCACCATGACGCTGCACTCGCCACAGGTGCATGGGTTCTTCAGCGTGCCGGTGGATCACCTCACCGACCGCTATGTCTTCGCCCACTACCTCAAGGCGCGCGACCTGAGCCATACCGTGTTGCTGTCGCCCGATCTGGGGCACGCCAAGCCGGCCAGCAAACTGGCCGGCCTGCTCGGAATCCCCATGGCGGCAGCGAACAAGCAGCGCGTGGATGACGCGCGTGTGGTGATGCTCGACATCATTGGCGACGTGGCCGGCAAAGACGTGATCATCTACGACGATGAAATTGCCACGGCCGGCACTATCGTCAGCATCGCGCGCTCCTTGTCGGAACAGGGCGCGCGGCGCATCGTTGTGGCCTGCGCGCATGGCCTCTTCACCGGGCCGGCGATTGAGCGTCTGGGCGCGTTGGATTGTCTGCATGAGATCATCACCACGAATACGGTGCCGATCCCGCCGGCGAAACGCTTGCCCAACATGACCATTCTGTCGGTGGGAGCAATGTTCGGCGAGGCGATTTGTCGCAACTTATTGGGCACATCCGTGCAGCCGCTCTTCTCGTATTGAGAGTGATCGCAGCGCGCGGCTGGCGCGATCTGATGCGCCGGCGCGTCGCCCGGAGGTGGAGACATGAAGAAGTCGCGTCGTTGGGCGAGTCTTGTGCTGGCCGTCGCGCTGGCGCTCCTTGTCGCCGGCCCGATCGCGGCCGCCGGCGCGCCGGTGATCACGCAGGTGGACGCTCAGGTCACGGTGCTGAACGATGGCAAGCTGGACATCAAGTACACGTTGACCTTTCGCGAGACGGAGCCGCGCGACCGCATCACGACCCTCGGCCCGCTGGACGCCGGCCACGAAGTGATGGCCGCCAGCATCAGCGGGCCGGCCGGCCAGCGTAGTGTGGCTTTGCAATCGAAGGGCGGCGGCTTTTATACCGTGCCCTTCGGCTTCAACACGCAAGTCGGCCAGACATACAACGTCCTGGTGCACTACAAGGTGGATCGGGCGCTGGATGCGACCAGGATTGATGGCGTGGATTACCGCGTCCTGGCCTGGGCGCCGGTGCAGTGGAGCCTGCCCATCGGCGAACAGATCGTGCGTTTCATCACGCCCATCGAGCTGCCGGCCGAGATCAAGCAGCCCGAACAGGTGACGCAGGAAGTGGTCAATCGCACCGCGCTGGTATCCGATGAGGGCAACGTCAAGTCCTTCGACCGCTGGGTCTATTACCCTACGCCCGACGAGACGACCGGCAAGGTCTGGCTCTCTATCTATGTCTCGAAGAAGGACGTGCCATCGGACTATCACTTCACGCCGCGCGTCTATCTGCCGGCGCAGGTCTTCGCGCCGGTTCCCACGCCGGCGGCCGGCGCGGCCACGCCGCGGTCCGATGCCTTCACGCCGGTCGAGCAGCCCACCCCGACGCCGAGCAAGCCGATTGGGCCGATCCTGCTGGTCTTCCTGGTAGGCGGCGTGGCGCTGGCCGGCGGCATCCTGGCCGTCACGATGCGTCGCACCGCGCCACGCAAGCTGCCGGAGTATCAGTACCAGGCGCCGGAGATTGAGATTGAGACGTTCAATCAAGCCGGCGTCGTGCCGGACCTGGACGCCATCGAGGCGGCCTTGTATATCGGTAACACAGTCAAGGCGCTGACGCTGGTCATTCTCTCCCTATCGCAACGCGGCATCCTCACGGTGCTGAACAATCGCCCGCTGCAACTCGAAGTGACCAACGCGCAAGGTGAGCTGGCGGACTACGAGCGCGCCCTGGTCGAGGGCATCGCCGACGATGGCACGCTGCCGCAGGCGACCATTGACAAAGTGATGCAGATCCTCTCCGCGCGCCTGCAAAAGAAGGTCTGGAACGCCGACCCCGAACAAACCCGCCGTACGGTGACCGAACGCGCCGAGACGGCCTGGGATACCTACAGTCGCCTGCCGGCGCCGGAGCGCCGCGCCTACGAGCGTGACCATGCGCCGTGGATCATCCTGGCGCCGAGCTATCACGGACAGCCGGCCGCCGCGCCGGCCGGCGACCTGATGCAGAGTGTGCGCGAATCGCCCCTGACAGCCTCCGCGGATCGGGCCGCCGGCGTCATGGAAGGCGTGGCCGACCGCGTGGCGCGCCGCGCCGAGACCATCGCCGTTGGCGCAACCGGCGTGGCGGACAAGGCGCTGGCAGCGGCCGGCTACGATGCGTGCCATTCGGCCTGCCACAGCGCTTGCCATTCGGCTTGCGTGCACGATGCGTGCCATTCGGCCTGCGTCCATTCCAACTGCCATTCGGCGTGCCACTCGGCCTGCAACTGCCATTCGGCCTGTCACAGCGCCTGCCATAGCGCCTGCGTCAGCGGATTCTGACGTGATTACCGATCTGCTGCGGACGCGCTTCAGCGCCCGCGCCTTTCAGGATCGGCCGATCCCTGCGGCGGTCTTGCGCGATATTCTGGAGGCCGGCCGGCTGTCGCCTTCGGGCGGCAACGAACAGCCGTGGCGCTTCGGCGTCGTCACGGCCCCGGCGTTGTTGGCGCAGATTGCCGAGATCGCTTATGGGCAAAGCTGGTTGGCGCGCGCGCCACTGCTGGTTGTCCTATGTGTGGAATGTGTGGAAGATGCCCGGGGCGGCCGCGAGATACAGCGCCAGCGCTTCCCAGAGTATGCCGAGGCGCTCAGCCGGCTC
Source organism: uncultured bacterium (assembly GCA_903872005.1). The sequence goes on from CAIQJD010000689.1 coordinate 8,383, forward strand.
GATCAGGAGTTCTACTGGGCGTTGAACCAGGAAGAGCATCAGACCAAGATCGCCGGCGCGCACATGGCGCTGGCGGCATGGGAGCATGGCGTCGCCTCGTGTTGGGTCTCGCGTTTCGACGTCTATCGGCTGGAGCGGCTCCTGCGCTTGCCGCCGGCGCTCCTGCCGGCCGAACTGCTGGCCTTCGGCTATCCGGCGCAGACGCGCCCACCGAAACCGAAGAAGGCGCTGGATACGTTGGTCTTCATGGACAAGTTGGAGTGAGCGGATGCGCGACATGGATGATCTGAACCAATTCGCCCGCAATCTCATCGAGAGTACGCGCGACTACGTCTTCATCCGGCCGGAAGATCGCGTCCTCATCCTGCGCCCAAATCAGTTGCATCACTTGAACGAGACGGCGACCTGGATGCTCCAGGCGCTCTACGCACAGGAGCAGGTGGACGCCGGCGCGGTGGTTTCGGCCGCCGCAGAACGCTATGGCGTCCCGCCGGCGCAGGTCGAGGCCGATCTGGAGAAGCTCCTGGCGAGCGTGGCGCTGCTGCTAAACAATCGCACCGATTGCGCGCCGGCCATCCGCGTCACATCCTTCGGCAGCCATCAGCGCCTCTATCCGGTGCTCTCCGAGATCGCGCTGACGTATCGCTGCCAGAATCGCTGCTTCTTCTGCTATGCCAGCGCGCCAGAGCGGGGCCGTGATGTGCCGGAGATGACGACGGAGCAGGTCTGCCAGATTATTGACGCCATCATGGATCAGGCGCATGTCCCCACGGTCTCGTTCACCGGCGGCGAGCCGACCCTGCGCGGCGATCTGCCGGCGCTGATCGCTTACGCGCGCCGGCGTGGTCTCCGCACGAACCTGATCACCAATGGCATTGCTTGCGCCGAGGCGGCTTACGTCCAGCAGTTGGCCGAGGCCGGCCTGCACTCGGCGCAAGTCAGCCTGGAGGCCGGCTGCGCCGAGCTGCATGATGACGTGGTGGGCCATGCCGGCGCCTTCGAGCGCAGCATCGCCGGCGTACGCAATCTGCGCGCGACCGGCATTCACACGCATACCAATACCACGTTGAATCGTCGCAATCGCGGCGCGCTGCCGGCGCTGCTGGATCAGATCGTCGCATTGGGCAGCACGTACTTCTCGATGAACATGGTCATCCGCACCGGCGACGCGGCCGGCCGCGAGGACATCACCTATCGCGAGATCGGCGCGCTCATTGAGGAGGCGCAACGGGAGGCCGATGCGCGCGGCCTGCGCTTCGTCTGGTACTCGCCGATCCCCTATTGCCTGTTCAATCCGCCGGCGCATGGCCTCGGCTCGCAATCGTGCGCTGCCGCCGATGGGTTGCTCTCCATTGCGCCGGACGGCGGCGTGTTGCCCTGTTCCAGCTTTGAGCAGAGCATCGGCAATTTGCTGACGGAATCCTTTGAGGCGATCTGGGGCCGGCGTTCGGCGCGCTATTGGCGCAACAAAGAGTTCTTGCCGCCAGGCTGCCGGGAATGCGATATGGCCGCATTGTGTTGTGGGGCCTGCCCGCTCTATTGGGATGAGCGCGGCTCGTTTGATGAATTGGCCGGCCATGCGCGGCCGGCGGGGCTGTTGGCGCGGGCGGCATGGCGCGCCCGCCGGCGTCTGGTCGGCCAGGTCAAGGGCGTGGGCGTCGGCTGAGCCGGCCGGCGTGCCCGAGGAGGCGGAAATGGCGCAAGAGCAGTCTGCGGAGCGATTGCGTCCGCGTCGCGTGCGCGCAGGGATACAAGGGGGAGATATGGCGCAGAGCGTTTCGGTGGAGCAGTTGGCGAAGTACTTGACGGAGCAGGTCAAGCAGATTCAGGATCTCGAAAAAGAAGTGGATGAGATTCAAGTCGGTTTCAATGCGGCTTACGCCGGCTTCAAGACCGAGCATGATGCCACCCTGGCAACGTTGACCGACGCGGTCCTCGCGCAATATGACGCTATCCTGCCGGCCTTGCGGAAACGCATCGGCGATCAGGCCGATCTGGAGGGGCAGCGTATCTCTGACCGGCGCAAGGCGCTGCGCGAGCAGGAGATCCCCCAGGCGCGCCAGGAACTTGACACGCGCCAGCGCGCGGCGCGCGAGGCCGATGCGGCGCGCGCCAAACGCAACCCGTTGCTGGACAAGCGTGAGGAGAAGGCGAAGGCGACGCTGGCCGATTTGACCGCGCAACTGGAGAAGCGGAACGCCGACATCGGGCAGGCCGGCCGGGGCCTGGGCTTCGTGACCCGCTATGGCCGCATCATCAAGCTGGATCAGGAGCGCAACCGCATCATCGGGCAGATGGAGGCGACGCGCAAGCAGATCAATGACGCGCGCGTCGAATGGAAAGATGTGGTGAAAGCCAATGAGGCTGAAGAGACGCGGCTGCAAAACGAATGGCAGTCGCTTCAGGTGCAGGTCGCGGAACTCCAGGCCGAATTGGACTATTTGGATGATGCGCGCGCCCGGGATGCCCTGACCCGCCGGCGCGCTGTCCGTGCCGTCCTCGATGCCATCACCGACCCGGCGCTCTATCCCGATGGCCTGTTGCACGATGAAGTGCAGCAGATGATCCGGCTCAACATTCAGACCGATAACCTGCAGCGGGGATTGGGCGCAGTGGCCGGCTTCATTGGCTTGCTGCGCGGCGTCGCCCAGGGCTTCGGCAGTTTCCTGGCGAGCGCCGAGGCGATCTTGAAAGAGCAGAGTATGCACTCGGCCTATCTGAGCCGGGTGAGCGTGCAGATCCCGCCGTCGGTCGTGGCGTTCAATGAGCAGTGGCCGGCGCTGCGCCAGCAGGTGCAGGATGAGGCGCGCTTGAGCAAGTACCCGCTAGAATTCGTGGCCGCCATTCAGCCGTCCCTGGACGGCGGCCTCGCGCAGAAATCCATCGAGGCCATGTTCAACGCGCTGGCAGAGGAGTTAAAGCGCGCCACGCGCGGCTGGAAGGGATGATGGCGGGGCGCATACGGCCCACGGGCAAGGAGGGATCATTCATGCGTAACAAGACGATGGCTTACGTCGCGCTGATTGCGGCGATCGCGCTGCTGGCCGGCGGGTTGCTCTTCCTGTGCGCGGCGACGCGCGCGCCGGGCCGGCTCTGGTTGGCCCTGGCGCTCCTGGTTCTGGGCGTGGTCCTGGCTGCCTGGGCTGGCATGACGCTGCGCCGGCAGCGCGACCTCGATCCGGAGCGCGTCGCGGAGCGCGTCGTGGAGTTGGTGCGCCGGCGCGGCGACGACGAGATCACCGAAGCCGACATCATCGGCTCCCTGGGCGTGCCGGCCGAGACGGCGCAACAGGCGGTGGGCGTGCTGGCCGGCCGGCAACTGATCGAGCGCCAGCGGCGCGGCGACCGCGATGTCCTGGTCTTTCCGCAATTGCGGGCCAGCAAAGTCGTGCGCCGTTGCCCCTATTGCGGCAGCGCGTTCAGCGTCAAGACGCCGCTGCACAAATGCCCCAACTGCGGCGCGACGCTGGAAGTAGGCAAGGATTGAGGCGCAAGGCTGAGCGGCCGTGTATTTACGCCGGCTGACGCTGACCAACTATCGCAACTATCGCCAGTTGGATCTGGAGTTTCCGCGCGCCCTGACCCTCTTTCAAGGGTTGAACGCGCAGGGCAAGACGAATCTGCTGGAAGCGGTCTACTTTCTGGCGACCAGCCGCTCGCCCCAGGCCCGCGCTGACCGGCAGGTGATCCGCTGGGAGGTGGAGCATGAGCCGCTCCCCTTTGCCCGGCTGACGGCGCAGGTGGAGAAAGCCGGCCGCCTGCTGCGCCTGGAAGTCACGGTCGCGCCGGCCGGCGAACCCAATGGCAGCCTGACCTTCCGCAAGCAAATCCGCATCAACGGCGTGCCGCGCCGCGCCCTGGACCTGGTGGGCGAGATGAAGGTCGTCCTCTTCTTGCCGCAGGACATTGACCTGGTGGCCGGCGCGCCGGCGGGCCGCCGGCATTTCCTGGATGTCGCCCTGTGTCAGATAGACCGCGCCTACTGCGATCATCTTTCGGGCTACAATCAGGTCTTGTTGCGGCGCAATCATCTGCTGCGCCAGTTGAAAGAGCGCGGCGGCGACCAGGAGCAGTTGCCCTTTTGGGATCAACAGTTGGCCGGCCACGCCGGCTACGTGGTAACGCGTCGGCGTGAGGCCGTGGACTATTTGGCCGGCGCGGCCACGCGTATCCACGAACAGCTCAGCGGCGGCTATGAGGCGTTGGAGTGCTACTATGCGCCCAGCCTGTGGCCGACGGCCGACCGCTTGCGGCCGATCCCGGCCGGCGCGGACGAAGTCGCCGCCCAGTATCGCACGCGCTGGCGAGCGACGCGCGCGAGAGAGATTGACGCCGGCGCGACTCTCATTGGCCCGCATCGCGATGATCTACACTTCCGCGTGCGTGAGCATGACCTGCAACAGTATGGCTCGCGCGGCCAGCAGCGCACGGCGGCCATGTCCCTGAAGCTGGCCGAGGTCGAGCTGATGCAAGCGCAGACCGGCGAGCGCCCCATCCTCCTGCTGGACGACGTGATGTCCGAGCTGGATGAGGGCCGGCGCGCCTATCTGGCGCGTCTGTTAGAGAGCGCCGAGCAGGCGTTGGTGACGACGACTGATCTGGCCGACTTCGCGCCGGCCTTTCTGGCCCAGGCCAATGTCTGGCATGTCATGGATGGCAGCATGACTGCCGACGCGTCGGCCGAGCCGGCCGCCTGCGCCGGCGCAGATGCGGCATGAAACCGCGTCCTCTCTTCGTCTTCCTGACCGCGCTCCTTTTCTATCTGCTCACCCTGGCCCCGACGGTGCTGTGGGGCGATGACGCTGAGTACCAACGCCGCGCCTACACGCTGGAATTGGGCGCCGGCGTCAACGACCATCCGCTCTATCTGGTCTGGGCGCATCTCTTCACCTTGCTCCCCGTGGGAGATGTCGCCGGCCGCGTCAATCTCTGCTCCGCGGTCAGCGGTGCGGCCGGCGTGGGGCTGGTCTATGCCCTGTTGCGCCGGCGCATGGGCGTCGCGCCGGCTTTGGCCGGCGCCGGCGCGTTGGCCCTGTCGCAAGGTTACTGGATGCACGCCGTCCGCGCCGAGGTCTATACCACCTATCTGGCGCTCTTCGCCCTCTCGCTCTATGCCGGCGCGCGCTACATGGAGCGCCGGCAGCCAGGCTGGCTGGCGCTGGCCGGCGGAGCGTGGGGCCTTTCGGCTGCGGCGCACTTGCTGGCTCTCACGGCGCTGCCGGCGCTGCTCTTGCTGGGCGTATGGTCGCTGCGGCGTGGCCGGGCAGGGGATGCGCTTGCCAGCGCGGCCGGCGCCGTTGCCGGTCTGGCTCCCCTGGCGTTCTTCCTGCTGGCGGCCGGCCCGGCGAAGCTGGCCGGCCAACTGTCGGACACGGCCTTGTCCAGCGCCGCGCTGGCGCCGGCG
>CAIQJD010000690.1 GCA_903872005.1 uncultured bacterium
TCACGATGAACCGCACGGCCTATTCGCCGCTGCTGCGCGATCTCTTCGATTTCGCCACCGGCTTATGCGACGCGCGCGGCCGGATTCTGGCAGAGGGGCTGGTGAACCCGATTCACGCCGGCGTCTTCCCCAGCTTCGTCGAGGCGGTGCGGGCAGCCTGGAAGGACGAAATTTATCCTGGCGACATCTTCATGGGCAACGATCCGTATGAGGGCGCGTCGCACATTCCCGACCTGTACTTGATCCGGCCGGTCTTCATGGATGGGGAGTTGATCGCCTTCGCCGGCGCTATCGCTCATCAGGTGGACTTTGGCGGACGGGTGCCGGGCACCAATGCCTGCGACAATACGGAGATTTACCAGGAGGGCCTGCGGATTCCGCCGCTGAAGTACTACGAGCGGGGCGTGCGGAACCTGACGCTGCAGCGCCTGATCGAGAAGAACGTGCGTATCTCCCATGTGGTGTTGGGCGATTTGGCGGCGCAAGTGGCCGCCGCCGGCATCGGCGAGCGCAAGTTCATGGCGCTGGTGCAGAAGCATGGCGGCTGGCCGGTAGTCCAAGAGTATCTGGAAGAGCTGATGGACTACACGGAGCGGCTGACGCGCGCGGCGATCCGGGCATTGCCGGATGGCAGCTACGAGTTCGAGGACTTCCTGGACGACGATGGTTTCCTGCCCGATCCGGTCAAGATTCACGTCACGATTACGATTGCCGGCGACGAGATCACCTTCGACTTCACTGGCACGTCTCCAACGGTCAAAGGCTCGATCAATATGCCGCTCTCGTCCACTATCGCCATCGTAGGCGCGGCGATGCGGCTCTTCCTCGATGCCTCGGCCCCGTCGAACAGTGGCATGTGGCGGCCGGTGACGTTGATCGCCCCCTATGATACCCTGGTGAACGCCGGCTTCCCGCGTGGGGTAGCCGGGCGCGGCTGCGTCTTTGGGCGCGTCTTCGATGTCCTCTCCGGCGCGCTGGCGCAAGTGATCCCCGATCGGGTCTTCGCCTCGTCGGCCCACGTGGATTTCGGCATCTGTATCGGCGGTAACAATCTGGAAGGCAAACCCTTCGTGTACACCGATTTTGTGGTGGGTAACTGGGGCGGCCGGCCCTTCGCCGATGGGCATGATGGGCATAGCCCTTACTGGCTCAACTACTCCAACATCCCGGTGGAATGCGTGGAGAAAGAATACCCGCTGCGGATCGAACAGTACTGCTACATCCCAGATTCGGGCGGGGCGGGCAAGTATCGCGGCGGCCTGGGGCTAATCCGCGAATACAGCATTCTGGCAGAAGAGGCGGTGGTGCAGTGGCGGCAGGACCGGGCGAAGTTCGCGCCCTGGGGATTGGCCGGCGGCAAGCCTGGCGCGGTGGCGAAGGGCGTGCAAATTAGCGGCAACCGGGAGCGCCTGCTACGCAAGGAAATCTTCGTGGCGCGGCGCGGCGACCGGCTGCAGCCTTCTCTGCCCGGCGGCGGCGGCTTTGGGCCTCCCTGGGAGCGCGACGCGGCGCGCGTTCTGGATGATGTGATCAACGAAAAGGTCAGCCTGGAGGCCGCGGCACGCGAGTATGGCGTGGCCATTGACGCGACGACGATGACGGTGAATGTCGAGAAGACCGCGGCGCTGCGCCGACAGATGGCGCCGGCCGACGCGTCAGAAGAGAGGGAGCGCGCATGACAACACGAGACGGCTGGATCGCTCAGGAGATGGTCGGCCGGCATAAGCTGGAGCTGGATACGCCGGCGCTGTTGCTGGATATCGGCGCGGTGGAGCGGAACATCGCCAAGATGGCGGCTTTCTTCGCCGACAAGGCGTGCAAGCTGCGACCGCACGTCAAGACGCACAA
>CAIQJD010000691.1 GCA_903872005.1 uncultured bacterium
GCCGACGATGGCGCCGACGATGGTGCCCCAGAACACGCTGGCACGGTTGGTGTTGCGGTGGAAGATGGCCATCCACAGCGGAACCACTGCTGAGGAGAAGAACACACCCATGGCCTGGTACATACCGGAGAAGCTGAACCCGATTGCACGCCACCAGAAGGCGATGAGGAGGAGGGCAATAGCGCAGACGTACAGCATGATGCGGTTGACCGTGAGGATCTGCTTGCCGGTCGCCTTGGGCTTGAGCCAGCCCTTGTAGATGTCGTTGGCGAAGATGGCGGCGAAGGAGAGGATCTCGCCGGCGCCGGTGGAGATGGTGGCGCCCGTGACGGTGATGACGAAGGCGGCAAGGCCGATGTAGCCGATGACCATGAACGACATCATCGGGGCGACGGCCGCGGACTCGGTGAAGGTCGAGGCCACGTTGTTGTAGGGAGAGATGTAGGTCTCGCCCACGACCATGCCCTGGGCAAGGCCGCCAAGGCCGAGCGCGGTGGTCATGGAGAGCGGGACGGGATACCAGCACCAGGCTGCCGTCCAGAACGACTTGAAAAGGTTGCGCGGGTTGTCGGAGCCGACGCCGCGTGACCAGTAGGTCTGGTTGCAGAGGACGGCGCCGAGGTTGCCCACGGTGTTGACGATCAGGAAGCCGAGGCCGGCAGCGTTAACCCAGCTGAGGCCGTCCCACTGGGACTTCCACACGTCGACGCCCGCGCCCGGCTGAAGCTCCGGATGGGCGATCATGACGTTGTAGAGGCCGTCCCAGTAGCCGCCCATGCCGACGCCGGCGCCGAGGCCGAAGAACACGGCGGTGGTGATGATCATGATGCAGACAAACATGACGAGCGACATGATCGTGTCGGCGAAGATCGAGGCCCAGAGGCCGGCGACCGCGACGTACGACACGAAGATGGCCATCATGACGATGCTCATGTAGTAGAAGCTCGCACCCGTGAACTGGACCAGCATGATGGCGCCGCCGGTGACCAGCATGAGGGTGACCCAGCCGCAGACGATCAGGGTGATGATGGCCTGCAGGACCTGGTTCTTGCGATCCAGCCTGAAGCGGATGTACTCCGGATAGGAGCGGTGCTCAGGCATGTCGAGGCGGACGCGACGGCAGATGTACGCCATCAGCGGCAGCGGGATGGTGGCGCCGAGGCCGTACCACCAACCGCCGGAGAGACCATACGAATAGCCGGTCCAGGAGCTCATCATGAGCGTCGCGGCCCAAATCCAGGTCGCGATGATGGAGTTGTGGATCATGCCGTGACCGATGTTGCGGCCACCAGCGATGAACGAGTCTGCAGTCTTGCCCTTCGTACGCCCGAGGAAGATAACCATCAGGGTGTAGATCAACGCCTGACCGAACATGATGGCGTAGCCTGACCAGCCCGGCAGCGGCGTTGTTACTTCTGCTGCAAACAACATACTCAATACCCCCCCTTCTTACTTTCACGCTTGACCTCAGGCCGGCGCACCGGCCTGACTCTCGACGCTTCGGAGTAGTACGAGACCTCGACCCCGGACAGTAGGTCCGTCACGCTCCCCCAGGTCTTGGGTCTCATGCCCCATGACCGGCCTCCCGGTCACGTGACTCACGAAACGCCGGGCCGAGGGGGGCCCGAAGGCCCCCCTCGTCCCATGGGTCTGCGTCTTACTTGGTGATGATGGTCCCGCACTTGCCGTCGAGCGCGTCGACAGCCTTGTCCAGCGACGTGATGATGGCGCGATCGCCGCCCCACGCCACGAACTTCATTGCCGAAGCGACCTTCGGGCCCATCGAGCCGGCGAGGAAGTGACCCTCGTCGTAGTACTTCTGCATGTCAGCCAGGCTGACGTTGGTGACAGCCTGCGCGTTCTCCTTGCCGTAGTTGAGAATGGCGTTCTCAACGTCGGTGAGGACCATGAACACGTCGGCCTTCAGACCCTCGGCGAGGACCTCACCAGCGCGGTCCTTGTCGATGACGGCCTCGAGGCCCTTGAAGTTCCCGTCCGCGTCTTCCATGACGGGGATGCCGCCGCCGCCGGAGGCGATGACGATGAC
>CAIQJD010000692.1 GCA_903872005.1 uncultured bacterium
ACTCGCAAGCACGATCTGGCTGCGTCGCAACGTGAATGCCTCTGAGGAGCGCAGACCCGCTTCGACGGCTTCCCGCTCTTCTTTGCTCAACGGTCGTACAAATATCGGCTTTCTCATAAACCAAATTATACCACCCCGACTCACAAACATGAAGGCACACTAGGCTACGGGGCCGGCGGGATGCGCGCCGGCGCGCATCCCGGCAAAAGTAGTACTGAATTCCCATTTCGGATTTTCTGGCGCTCTGCTATACTGTCCTCAATGAATAGCCGCAACGATCAGTCATTCATCAGCGGCACGAGAGCGGCGAACAATCAAATAGGTGAGGGGAGCCGTCTATTTGTTCCGATGCATCCCCATCATTCTATCATCGCCATTCCTTAAATTGACCCACCTCACCCCATATCCCTGGACTCCCCCAGCGTCGGCAGCGCAGTGAGGGTCATGCACAACGTGACCACCTCTTCGCCGCCGAATGACTGGGGGAGTCGCTTTGTCTCGGCCGGCGCGAACCCGAGCCGGCCGTAGTACTCCCGTAACCACCTCTGCGCCGCGCGGACGCGCAATTCGACTCGTTCCACGTCGCGCTGGCGCGCTTCAGCCAGCAACGCGGCCACCAATTGCCCCCCGATCCCCTGCCGGCGATAGGCCGGCGCGACGACCAGCCCGCCAAGCTCGGCGCGCCGGTCGCGCTGCGTCAGCTCGCCGCAGCCGACGACCTCCCCATCGGCCAGGGCGGCGACCAGATACACAATGTGGGCGTGGGTCAGGCAAAAGCGCAGATGGGCCGCGAAGTCCGCGTGGGGGAGCGCGGCGCGGAAACAGGCGGCGTGCAGAGCCTGGGCGTCGGCCGGCTGCGCCGGGCGAATGACGATCTCCATGTCGCGTCTCCGCGTCCCTCAGCGCGCCGGCCGCAGAGAATCCAGGATGCGCCGGCTGAGGCGCAACTGGGCCACGGAGTGCGACAGGCGCAGCTCCTCGTCATCCCAGCGGTAGACGGTGTAGGGGACGCCGGCGGCCCGGCCGGTCTCGGCTTCGCCGGCCGCCAGCGCTTCCAGGCGCAGCCAGCGCCAGGCGTCATGCTCGGCCGGCGTCAGGCGCACATCGGTCTCGGCGCAGCAGCAGACGAAGTCGAGGAAGAGCATCGGCCGGCCGGCATATTCACCGCCCTCCGCGATGCACGGGGCGACGATCTCGACGGTGGTCAGGCCGGTCTCCTCGTGGATTTCGCGGCGCAGCGCGCCCCACGGTTCTTCGCCGGCCTCCATGCGTCCGCCCGGCGGCGCCCAGATCAGCGGCGGCTGGGCGCGCCGCAAGAAGAGGACGGCGTCCTCGCGCCAGATCAGCCCCGAAACAGCCACCATCGGTTGATACCAGGTTATCCCCATCGTATGCACCATCGTTGGGCCGGCTGTCCCCGACTTACCCACGCCGGCGCAGCGCCGATTGTGGATAACTGGGGGGTTATCCACAGGTCAGGGCGCGCTCGGCCGGTAGTTATCCACAGCCTGGCGCGCGGCCCACAGGTTGGATTGCGGCGCGACGATGGGCGTCACGCAGCCTGTCCCGATGATGAGCCGCCGGCCGGCGGTCTGACGCACGGCGTCGGCGATCTCGGCGCGCACATCGTCGGGCGTCCCGCGCACCATCGTCTCCCACTGGCGCAGGCCGCCGATGAGGGTCGCCGGTGTGCGCCCCAGCGCTTCTCCCAGCGCCGGCCCGGCCTCGCGGTCGTGCCAGTTGATCGCCCCCACCGGATAGTCGGCCAGCAGGTCGAACATCACATCGTCGCCGTGCAAGTGCAGGACGTTGAGCCACGCGCCGGCCGGCAGCGCGTCCAGGACTTGCCGATCAAAGGGAACGCCGAAGCGGCGATACTCTTCTTCGCCCATCAGGCGATACGAGGCGAGCTGCGTTGCCAGGAAGACGCCGGCCGCGCCGGCCCGGATGGCCGCCGCGGCGAAGCGCGCCGTCCGCTCGGTGATGACGCGCAGGCCGGCCAGCAGATCGGCGGGCCGGCGGCGCATATCGCTCAAGACCTGCGCCTCGCCGGCCAGGTAGCGCGCCTGAGTCAACGGGTTGAAGAGGGTCTGGATGAAGGGCGTCGCGTCGCCGAAGGCGGCGCGCAGCCGGCGCAGGCAGTCGAGCTGCCGGCCCAACGCGCCGGCTTCGGCATCCAGCGGCGCGAGGGCGCCCCAATCGGCCGGCGCGCCCAGGGCGCGGCGGGTGTAGACGCGCGTCCCCTCCAGGTTGCCTTCATAGACGCTGGCCCCGCCCCAGTCTTCGACGCAGAACGTGCTGGAGGGCGTCACTTTGACGAAGTCGAAATCGCAGGAGCCGGCGAATTCGATGTGGGAGCGCGCCTGATCCTCGGCGCGTTGGTCATCGCCGGGGAAATGCCGCCACAGCGCCGCCGGCAGGCGGTCGGCCGGCTCGCCGCGCAGGGCCGCTTCCAGACGTTGGCGTTTGCTCCACACGGCCATGTCAAACCTCCGCAGAAGGGGGGCGCCGGCGCCGGCGGCGCTCGCCCGAGCCGTTGACCAGATAGGCTGCGCCGGCGATCAACGCCAGCGGGATCAGCGCCGCCGGGATGCACCAGAGGGATAGCCAGCGACTGCCGGCCGGCGCGGGGGGCGGCGTCGGCGTGGCGGCGGCCCGGACGAAGGGGGTGGGCCGCGCCGCGCCGGCCGCGCCGGCGACATAGGTGATGCTCAGGCGCGGGCGCAACGCGGCGTTGATCGCATAATCGCTGGTGTAGAAGCGGTATTCCACCGTGGAGCCGCGCGCCCCGGCGAGGATGACGCCGTAGTTGGGCTGCGTCCCGTTCATCCACTGTTGAGCCAGCGCCGTGATGTCATAGCTGATCCATTGCGACGAGAAGCGGATGTTCTGCTGGGCGGCCGGCTCGGCGTAGCGGTCGTTCTGCGCGTTGGTCGCGCCGGCGCCGCCCCAGTTCTGGCCGTTCTGGGCCAGCATCCAGGTCGCCTCGTTGGCGCGCCAGGGCCGGCGCAGGGCATACAGGCGCGCGTCCAGCGCGCCGCTGCGGCTCTGGTCGAAGGCGTACACCTCCAGGCGGGCCTCC
>CAIQJD010000693.1 GCA_903872005.1 uncultured bacterium
GATCACGAAGGCGACGACGCCGACGGCCAACACGCTGAACCCGGTCGGGACGCTGACGCCGACATTGTTCGCGGTGTAGGCGTAGCCCAGCTCGCGGCAACAGTCTACGGCGCCCTGCTTGTAGTCGGCGCGGTTCCACTGGCAAACGCCGACTTCTGTATGGATGGCGTCGTTGGCATCCGGGTAGTAGGCGGTCCAGCCGGCCGGCAGACGGTACGTGGAGTACTCATCGCCGCCCCAATAGCCGCCGCAGGTTTTATCCGTGTAGTTGAGGGCGATGCCCCAGCGCGCCGGCGCCAGCAAGAGAGAAAGGAGCGCCACGGCCAGGAGCCTGTTCATTCTCCACCTCCACCACGGGGAACCCATCAGCGGCCGTCGGGCGCGCCGGCCGTCAGCCGGCCGCTACATCATAGCCGGCTGCCCGCACCGCGTCTGCCAGTTGCTTCAGATTGGTCTGTTGTGGGTCGAACTGCACGGTAGCGCGCTCCCGGCGCAGGTCCACCGTCGCCGTCGCGACGCCGGCGACAGCGCGCAGGCCAGTCTCTACCCGCGCCGCGCAGTTGGCGCAGCTCATCCCCACAATCGCCAGTTGGGCGGATTGCGTGGGGCCGGCCGGCGCGCGTGCCGGGGCCGGCGCCGGCGCGGGGAGCGCCCCTTCCTCGTGCAGCATCTCGTAGACCTGCAGGCAGCCGGCGCAACAGAAGTTGAGCGACCGGCCGGCGATCACCTTGACGACCGGGCGCTTGCACTCCGCGCCGCAATGATCACAGCGTACTTTCTCTACCATAGCATCACCGGTCCAATCGTGAGCGAAGGGATGATGTCCGCGGCGGCCAAACCGCGCAAGATCGTTTGCGTCGCGAACAGGAGGATCAGCAGGCCGGCGAAGAATTGCAGCCGGCCGCGCAGGCGTGGGCTGAGCAGGTTCGCCGCCAGGCCGAAGCCCAACAGGGTCGGGACCGTGCCCAGGCCAAAGGCCAGCATGGAGAGCGCGCCGGCCCAGGGGCTATGCGTGCCGGCCGCCACGACCAGCATGGCGAAGACCAGGCCGCAAGGGAGGAAGCCCCACAGGAAGCCCAGCGCCAGGGTGGCGGCCAGGCTGTTCTTGCCGAAGAGTCCGCGCATACGCTGCATCGGCGAGGCCGCGCCGGCGACGGATGAGAGCGCGACCTCGATGGGCGGCAGCACGCCTATCAGGCTCAAGGCCACGATGATCATGATGACGCCGACGAAGATGGAAAAGCCGCCTTGCCAGCCGGCCAGATTGCCGGCCTTGTCGAGCAGTGATCCGGCCAGGCCGACCAGCGCGCCCAGGAGTGAGTAGGTCAGGATGCGGCCGAGATGCAGGGGCGCCAGCGCCCCGATGCGCGATAACAGAGAGGGACGCGCCCCGCCGGCCGCAGTCAGGGCCGGCTGCCGCGCCGAATAGATGGCGACGATGCCCCCGCACATGCCGAGGCAGTGCCCGAAGCTGCTAATCAGGCCGGTCGCGAAGGCGACCAATAGGCTGCTGAAGATCATAGTTCTATAGCCACAAGTCGAAGAAGGCCGAGGTCTTGTCGCTGCCGCGCTGGACGATGACCTCGATGCGCCACCCGCCGCGCATGGTGAAGCGGCCCTGGCCCTGGTAGCGCCCCTGGGCGTTGTGCTGCAACGTGATTTTGTTGGACGGCATGGGCATCGAAGGCATGGTCAGATCGAGCGTGATGCCGGCGTCGGTCACTGGCTGCCCCTTGTCGTCGGTGAGGACGATTTCGAAGGTCTCCGCTTGCCGGTTCGCCGGCGGGTAGGGGGAGATGGCGATGGTCACATTCAGGCTGCCGACCTTCTGCGCGGCGCTGTTTGCGGGGAGTGTCACCGACGCGTCGGGGGCGATCTGCTTGCCATCGCGCCCCACGGCCACGATGCCGCTGGCCGCGCTGTTGCTGCTCCCGGCGCTGCGCGCCGGCGTGGCTGTGGCCGGCGGGCGGGTGGCCGGCGCCTGGGTGGGCCGCAAAGTGGGGGCCGGCGTGGGCGTCGGCGTGGCGGCCGGGCTACAGGCGGATAGGAGCAGTCCCAGTAGCAACAATCCGCATAGCGCAGCCCAGTGTCTCGTTCGGTGCATCTTCTCTACCTCCGGTGCAATGGTTCCGTGTGTGGCGATCGGCGTGCGTCGTCCGGCAAGGAGCTGCCCCTGGTGGAGTCTCAGCGCCGGCGGCATATTCGTTATACCGGCCGTTTATGAAGGAAATGTGAATGGTTTGCAAAGAGTTGGTCAAGAATGCCGGCCGGCCCAGAAACAGCACATGCCACTGACCGTTGGGTAGTGGCATGTCGTGCATCACAGGTGCTGTCCAGGATCGAATGAGCCGTGTGCGATTCGAACGCACGACTCCCTGCTTAAAAGGCAGGTGCTCTATCCACTGAGCTAACGGCCCACGCGGGGGAAATTATACCCCACGCGCGGGCGTTCCGCAAATCGCAGGCCGGCGCGCTCAGTGTCTGTTCCCCGGATCGGGCGCGGAAATGGGATCTTCGCCCGGCTCCAGGTGCGTCAGGACGATGGCATTCGGCACAGCCGCGTGGATGCCGGCCTCCAGCTCCACCAGCAGGTCGTGCCCCCGTTGCACCGTCCACGCCCCCGGCGTCAGGATATGCACCGAAATCAGCCGGCGCGCCGCGGCCTGGCTGGTACGCAGCGAATGGTATTGCACCCCTTGCGGCGCGTAGCCATCCAGCACGCCACGGATCGCCGCCTGTTCCTCGGCCGGCAGGGCCGAATCCATCAGGCCGGCCACGGAACGCTGCAATAACTGGAATCCCGTCCAGACGATATTGGCCGCCACCGCCAGCGCCACCAGCGGGTCGAGGATCTGCCAGCCGGTGATTGCGACAGCGAGGATCCCGCCTACCACGCCGATGGACGTCCAGACGTCGGTCATCAGGTGGCGCGCGTCCGCTTCCAGGGTGATGGAGTGGTTCTGCTTGCCGGCGCGCATGAGGATGCGCGACACGGCGAAATTGATCAGCGACGCGGCGATGGACACAGCCAGGCCGGCGCCGGCCTGCTCGATGGCGCGGGCATGCATCAGCCGGCCAATGGCCG
Source organism: uncultured bacterium (assembly GCA_903872005.1). Next base: position 3,086 of record CAIQJD010000693.1, read on the forward strand.
CCGCGCCGATGCTGACCGCGGCGACCAGGATCAGCATTCCCTCCGCGCCGCTGGCGAAGTATTCGGCCTTGCTATGCCCGAAGAGATGCTCCTCGTCCGGCGGCTGCGCTGCAATGGTCAACATCGCCAGCGCGATGCCGGCGCCGACCAGGTTGACCACCGATTCGACCGCGTCGGAGAGGAGGCCGACGGAGCCGGTCAGCCAATAGGCGATTCCCTTCAGCGTGATCGTGACGACCGCTGCGCCGATGGATAGCCAGGCAAAGCGCGTGAGAGATGCGCGACTGTGAGAAGACAAGGGCATCTCCTTATTGTTTAGTGAATAACTAACATATAGAAAGCTATTATACCCGCACAAAGGATTTGTGGCAAGCGCGCTACGCCGGCTTCAAGAACGCCAGCAGCCATGCTCCAATATCTTCGAAGCCGAGGGCAGCGTAGGCGCGGCTGGCGGCCAAGTTGGTGGGGTCGTAGGTGAGGTACGGCTCGATGCGCTGATCGAGCAGGATGCGGCAGAGCCGGCCGGTGCAGGCGCGGGCGAAGCCCTGCCGGCGATAGTCCGGCCGCGTCGCCACGCCCCCGATCATCGCCATGCCGCGCCCGATGGCCGAAGTGCGCGCCGCCGAGACGACCCGCCCATCGCGTTCCACCAGGGCGATCAGGCCGCCGGTGGTCAGCGTGCGCTCCAGGCGCAGGACATTCTCGGCGTGTGAGACGGCGCGCAGCAGCATATTTTGGTCGTACAGATCGGCCAGCGCGTCGATGTCGCTCAGGCGCGCCATGCGCTCGCCTCGGCCGGCCCAGGGGCGCAAATTCTCGGCGCGCACGGCGGCGAGCTGCGCCGGCACGCTGCGTTCCGCCATGCCGGCCGGCAGGCGCGCCAGCACCGGCTCCACGCGGTCGCGCCGGCCGGAGAGGGCGCCGCTCTGCTCGTTCACCAGGATGCGGGCGAAATGCGGGGCCACGGCCGGCGTATCCCAGGCCACGCCGGCGTTGGCGCGCAGCAGCATCAGATCACCGACCAGCTCCGCGCCGGCAAAGGCCCCGAAATAGCGCAGCTCGGGATGATCCATGCCGGGCTGTTCCAGGTTGCACAGATGGAACAGATGATGGGCGCGGTCGCGCTCCAGGTAGCGGATGAGCATGGCGCGATCTGCCAGGGTCAGCCGGCGCACGCGGATGTCGTGAGTGTCAGACATGCTTTCTCGCCTACGCGGCGCGCCGCTTAGCCCAGCCGCGCCTGCAAGAGTTGCTTCAGCGCGCTCAACCGGTCGGCCACATCCTGGCGCTCGCCGCTGAACTGGCCGATGAGGGCGTCCACGTCTCCCACAAGCTCCGCCGTGACCGGGGTCGGCTCGGCGTCCAGGATGGCCTGGCGGCCGGCGTCGTCCGCGGCGCGCAACAGCCGGTTGATCAGGCGCAGGCGCGGCGGCATGCGCTTCTCCACCGCCGCGGCGGCCAGATCGGCGATATGGTTCA
>CAIQJD010000694.1 GCA_903872005.1 uncultured bacterium
AGGACGCCGGAGGGCAACCGCGCCCTCCGGGTGCATGCCGGGCGCCTTCGCCCCCGCCACGGTTCGCCGACGGAGACCGGCGAACCGTGGCTGACTTCAAACGCGCGCCCGATAGCAGCGGGCGGCAAGGATACTGGCAGCATTCCGTCGCCGGCTGCGCCAGAAGCTAAAGCGTCGCTGTCGCCGTCTCGGTCGGCGTCGGCGTGTCCGTCGGCGGCGACAACGGGCCGATCCAGCGCACCTGGATGGCGTTGACTTTGGGCAGGTCCACCAGACGGACGAAGTCAATGGTCAGTTGACCATCGGTCACGATGACATTAAAGACCCGATCGGGCGCGGCGCGGTTAACCCCGCCGGCCGCCGCGAAGATGTCATAGTTGGCAAGGACGGTCTGGCCTTCCAGCCGGATGCTGAACTTGCGCCGGTTGGCGACCGTCCAGGTCGTCTCGGCGAACTTGAAGGTCACTGCGTACTGGCCGGCCGGCACGCTGAAGCGATAGCCGGGCAGCGCCGAAGCGCTCCAGGTGCGGTCTCGCTGATACAACAAGTCGTCGGTCGTGCCGGCGATGGGCGCGGCCGTCGTACGGACGCTCCCGCCCACATAGCCCCAGCCGCCGGCGCTGAAGGCCCGGTCGGCCGCCCATATCTTGCCGGCCCCGTCGCGGAAGGAGACGCCGCCGGCGTTCACGCGCTGCTCATAAGGCGTCGCCGTCGGCGTCACCGAAGGCGTACTGGTGATCGTCGGCGTACTCGTCGGCGGGGCGACGCTGATCCAGCGCACCTGGATGGCGTTGACTTTGGGCAGGTCCAACTGCTTGATGAAGTCAATGGTCAACTGACCATCGGTCACGACGACATTGAATACTTCGTCGGGAGCGGCGCGATTGGCCCCGCCGGCCGCCGCGAAGATGTCATAGTCGGCGAGGACGGTCTGGCCTTCCAGTCGGATGTTGAACGTGCGCCGGTTGGCGGCCGTCCAGGCCGTCTCGGCGAACTTGAAGGTCACTGCGTACTGGCCGGCCGGCACGGTGAAGCGATAGCCCGGCACGGCCGAGCTGCTCCAGTTGCGTTCTCGCTGATACAACGCGTCGTCGTTCGTATCGGCGATGGCTGCCGTCGTCGTGCGGACGGCCCCGCCCACATAGCCCCAACCGCCGGCGCTGAAGGCCCGGTCGGCCGCCCAGACATTGCCGGCCTCGTCGCGGAAGGAGACGCCGCCGGCGTTCACGCGCTGCTCATAGGGCGTCGCCGTCGGCGTTGCCGAAGGCGTGCGCGTCTCGGTCGGGGTGAAGGTAATCGTTGGGGAAGAAGTGCTGGTGCGAGTCGGCGTCGCGGTGCGGGTCAGCGTGGGCGTGCGCGTCTCCGTCGGGACAGAAGTGAGCGTTGGGGTGGATGTGCTGGTGCGGGTCGGCGTCGCGGTGCGGGTCGCCGTGGGTGTGCCGCCAGATGACACCTGGCACTCGCCCAACGTGAGATCGTCAATATGCACGTCCGAGCCATAGCCGCTGACGCCCAAGAGGGCCAGGCGCAGGCTGGTCTGGCCGGCGTAGGCGCTCAGGTCCACCTGATGCTGCTTCCAGCCGGTGGAGCCATCGTAGCGCCTGACGGCCGTGCCCACGTTTTGCCAGGTCGTCCCGTCATCGGTGGAGACTTGCGGCTGCACGCGATCTGCCGCGCTGCTGTAGCTGATATCGTGGTACATCCAGAAGGACAGGATCGCGTTGGGCATGGTCGTCATGTTCAGGCCGGCCGTGCGATAGAGCCGGTTGGACGCGCCGGCGTTGGCCCAGTAGGCGTTGAGATAGACGAGATTCGGGGCGCTGTGCGCCGGCGCGCCGGATGGATGCACCGTCCCGGCGCTCGTGTCCCAGGTCGCGCTGGTGCTCCCGGCGCTGACCACGACTTTCGCCCAGCCGGCCGGCAGGGCCGGGGCGGTGACTGCGTCGAAGTTCTCGCGCAAGCCGACCCAGGCGTAGCCCGGCGCGGCACACGCCGTCAGATCGGGGGCCAGGGCGAAGTCTTCCGTGCGGTCAGCAGTCAGGGGGCCGACCTCGCGGCTGACTTCCCCGTAGCCGGCGTCCGCGGCGCTGACGCGTATCTGATAGGTCAGGTCGGCCTGCAGCGACATGGTATAGAAGCCGGTCGCCGGGTCGGTCCAGGCGTCGTCCACCGTATAGTTGGTGACTTCGATCTTGGCCGAAAGGGGCCAGCCTGTTTGCGCGTCGCGCACGTTGCCAGAAAGGACATAAGCTGGCGCTACCGTCAGCGCCAGGTCTTGCGTGGTCGTCACATCTTTGGTGATGCTGACATCGCCGGCGCTGTCGGACTGATAGCCCATGCGCGACGCGGTCACGGTGTAGACGCCCGGCGCCAGCGCCAGGCGATACGCGCCATACGCATCGCTGGCGGCGCTGCCCGAGGCGCTCCCGTTCTCGGCGCGCACGGTGGCGCCGGCCAGCGGCGCGCCCGACGACGCGTCAGTGATCGTCCCCTGCAATGTGCCCAGCTCCTGGCCGGCGTTGTAGATCACCAGGGCGAAGTCCTGATCCGTGGCGTCGGCGTTGCCGGGGATGCCGTCGCCGGCGATGTTGGTCGCCGTGACGACGATGGTGAAGGCCCCGCTGCGGCCGGCCGGCAAGAAGACGCTCTCCACGTTGTTGCGTGGGTCGGCGCTCCCGCCAGTCACGGAGCTTCCGCCGGAGAAGCGGTTGCCCCGATAGGTCTGACCGCCGATGGTCACGGCCAGGTCCAGGTTGTTCACATAGGCCGCGCCGACCGTCGCGCCGGGCGCGTCGGTCCAGGCCAGGGTGACGCGGAAGGGCTGGGCCGAGTCGGCGATGGCGCCGGCCATCTGGTACACCTGCCCGCTGGCCCCAAAGACCTGGCTCTGATCCACGACCAGCCGGGGCCGGCCATCGAAGGCCAGGCCGAGGTTGATTTCGCCGAAGCCCTGGCTGTTGGATGGGAGCGTGTCGTTGGCGCTGACGCCGGTGAGGTAACGCGTGGCGTTGAGCATGTACGCCTTGAGCATGGCCGGGCTGGGCGCTGCGCCGCCGAAGTGATCCTGGTAGTAGCGGTAGATCAACGCGGCCGCGCCGGCGATGGC
>CAIQJD010000695.1 GCA_903872005.1 uncultured bacterium
ACGGTGACGCCGACGCCGACCATCACGCCCACGCCGGTCTCGGCCCCCATCGTGCGAATCAGCGCGCCGGCGATCCAACTGGACGCGCCGGTCGTCGAAGTCGGCTGGATCGTCGTTGAAGATCAGGGCGAGCGACGCAGCGAGTGGACTACCGCCGACTATGCCGCCGGCCATCTGCTCACCAGCCGGCGGCCGATGCAGGGCGGCAATATCGTCATTTCCGGCCACCACAATGTCGCCGGCGAAGTCTTCCGGTATGTGGCGGACCTGAAAGAAGGAGATGAAATCACCTTGACCATTGACGGCGGCCGCACATTCACCTATCGCGTCGCGGAGAAATTCATTGTCCAGGAGACCGGCGCCAGCGAGGCCCAACGGCGCGCCAACGCGCAATACATCGCCGAGACGCCCGACGAGCGCCTGACGTTGGTGACCTGTTGGCCCTATTGGTCGAACACGCATCGCGTGATCGTCATTGCCAGGCCGGCGCGCCCATGAACGCATCCATCATCATCCCGGCGCACAATGCCGGCGCGACCCTGCCGGCCTGTCTGGCCGCCCTGGCGCGCCAGACGGCGGCCGAGCGCATCCTGGAAATCATTGTCGCCGACGACGGCTCGACCGACGACACGCCGGCGCGGGCAGACGCGGCCGGCGCGACGGCGCTGCGCCAGCCCAATCGCGGCGCGGCCGCGGCGCGCAATCTGGGGGCGCGCCACGCCGCCGGCGATATCCTCCTCTTCACCGACGCCGATTGCGAGCCGGCCGAGGATTGGGTCGCCGCCATGCTGGCCCCCTTCGCCGACCCGACCGTCGCCGGCGTCAAGGGCGTCTATCGCACGCGGCAGACCGCCCTGACGGCGCGCTTCGTGCAGCTCGAATATGAGGACAAGTATCGGCGCATGGCGCGCCTGCCGGCGATTGATTTCATTGACACCTACTCGGCCGGCTATCGCCGCGATGTCTTCCTGGCCGCCGGCGGCTTCGACGAATCCTACCCCAAGGCGAACGTGGAGGATCAGGAGTTCTCGTTCCGGCTGGCCGCGGCCGGCCACAAGATGCTCTTTCAGCCGCGCGCCGTCGTCGGCCACCGCCACGCCGCATCGCCGCGCGCCTACGCGCGCAAGAAGTTCTGGATCGGCTACTGGAAGGTCAAGGTGCATCTGCGGCATCCGGGCAAGGCGCTCAACGATAGCCACACCCCGCCGACGCTCAAGGCGCAGATCGGGCTGCTGGCGCTGGCCCTGGGGCTGGGCGCGGCCGGCTGTCTGTGGGCCGGCGCGTGGTGGGGGGCGCTGGCGGCGCTCCTGGCGCTGCTGGGGAGCATGCTCCCCTTCGTCGCGTGGGCCTGGGGCCGCGACCGGCCGGCGGCCCTGGCCGCGCCGGCCTTCCTGTTGCTGCGCGCCGGCGCGCTGGGGCTTGGCCTGGCGGCCGGCATCGTCGCGCAGGCGCGACAGAGAGCCGGCGGAGCGCGGCGCTGACGCTTCCTGAGATTCCGCGCGCCGGCGGCCATCCACGAATGGGGCGCACGAATAAACGAATTATTACGCTCATTTGCCTGCTACCATTCTTTTATTCGTGCCCATGCGTGGACGGCCATGCTGACTTTGACGTGGCCCCTCCCCGGCGCCGCGCAGCCTTGCGCGATGCCGCCATCTCTGGCATAATGGCGCGCGGCGCACCACTTTGATTCTGCCCACAGAAAGGAGGCTCGCCATGCGCAACCTGCGCGCGCCTTTCACCTCGCGCCGTTCGCCCGTCGTGGCGACCCACGGCATCGTCGCCGCCAGCCAACCCCTCGCCGCTCAGGCCGGCTTACGCATGCTCCTGGCCGGCGGCAATGCCGCCGACGCCGCCATCGCGACCGCCGCCGTCCTCGCCGTCGTCGAGCCAATGTCTACCGGCATTGGCGGCGACGCCTTCGCCCTGACGCGCTTCGCCCACGAAGGGCGGGTGCGCGCCCTCAACGGCAGCGGCCGCGCCCCGGCCGCCGCCAGCGCCGAAGCGGCGCGCCGGCGCGGCCTGTCGGCCATTCCCTCCCTCAGCCCCCTGGCGATCACCGTCCCCGGCACGGTGGACGCCTGGTACCAGCTCCAGACGACCTACGGCGAGCTGGCCTGGGCCGATGTCCTGGCGCCGGCCATCGCCTATGCCCGCGACGGCTTCCCGGTCAGCCCGGTGATTGCCCGGCGCTGGAGCGAGCTGGTGGAGAAGTTGAGCCGCGACGAAGCCGCGACGCGCGCCTTCCTCGTGGATGGGGCTGCGCCGCGCGCCGGCTACTTCTTCCGCAACCCCGACATGGCCGCCACCTTGCAGGCCATCGCCGACGGCGGGCCGGCCGCGTTCTACACCGGCCCCATCGCGCAGGCCATCGCCGATGCCGTGCAGGCGAAGGGCGGCTGGCTGGATACCGCAGACCTGCGCCGGCACCATTCCACCTGGGAAGAGCCGATCTCGACCGACTACAAGGGCGTGACGGTCTATGAGCATCCGCCCAACGGCCAGGGGTTGGTCGCGCTCCTGGCGCTCAACGTCATCGCCCAGATCGGGTTGGAGGGCAAAGACTGGGGCAGCCCGGAGGCGACGCACCTGATGGTCGAGGCGATGCGCCTGGGGTTCGCCGACGGGCATCGCTACATCGCCGACCCGGCCATGGCCGACCTGCCCATCGCGGAGCTCCTCTCGCCGGCCTACGCCGCGTCGCGCGCCAGGCTCATTGCGCCGGATCGCGCCCTGGAACATCCAGCGCCGGGCATCCCGCCGCGCGGCGGCACGGTCTATCTGAGCGCGGTGGATGGGGCCGGCAATGCCGTCTCGTTCATCAACAGCCTCTTCAACGGCTTCGGCACGGGCATCGTGGCCCCCGGCACGGGCGTGGCGCTGCAAAATCGCGGCAGCCTCTTCACCCTGGAGGCCGGCCACCCCAACCTCCTGGCCCCCGGCAAGCGCCCGTATCATACGATCATCCCGGCCATGGCCTGCCGGCGCGGCGAGCTGTGGCTCAGCTTCGGCGTCATGGGCGGCTTCATGCAGCCGCAGGGTCACACCCAGGTCATCACCAATCTCCTCGACTTCGGCATGGGCTATCAGCAGGCGCTCGATGCGCCGCGCTGGCGCGTGGATGAGGATGATACGCTCTCGACGGAAGCCGGCTTCCCGGCGGCGCTGCGGCCGGCGTTGCGGCGCATGGGCCACCGCCTGACGCGCAGCACGCCGCGCCTTTCGGATACCTTCGGCGGCGGCCAGATCATCGCCCGCGAGGATGGCATCTTGTGGGGGGCCAGCGAGCCGCGCAAAGATGGTTGCGCGGTGGGATGGTAGAGGCAATCGGACGCGGACAGACGCGGACAAACACGGACGGGCAAGGACGAAAAGCAAGAAGAGTCCGCGTTCATCCGCGTGCGTCCGCGTCCCATAGTTCACTATAAGGAGCGCAGACATGAGCACGAAACAGGTTGCTATCCCGACGTCGCTGTTGCGTTTCGGCTGGGCGCGCATAGACATCACCCCGCCGGTGGGCATCTATCACCGGCTGTGGGGCGCGGCGCGCCACGACCGCGCTTCCGGCATCCACCGGCCGATCATGGCCGATGTGATGATCTTCGCGCCGGCGGATGGCAAAGGCCCCGGCGTGGTGCGCGCCCAACTCGACCTGGCCGGCGTGGTGAATGAGCAGTTCGAGGCTATCGCCCAGGCGCTCGTCCAGGCGACCGGTCTGCCGCGCGAGCGCGTCCTCATCACCCACTCGCATACCCATTCCTCCGGCTGGTTCGCCCCCGACCGGCTGGCCCTCCCCGGCGGCGAGCTGATCCTGGACTATGTTCAGCAGATGGTGGAGAAGGTGGGCGACGCCGGCCGGCAGGCCGCGGCCAATGTCTCCGACGCGGTCATCACCTACGGCTTCGGGCGCAGCAACATGGCCGCCAACCGCGACTACTGGGATAACGATAACGGCATCTATGCCTGCGGTTATAACCCCGACGCGCCGGCCGACGACACCGTTACCGTGGCGCGGGTGAGCGACCGGGCCGGCAAGCACCGCGCGACTTTCGTCCATTACGCCTGCCATCCCACGACCCTGGCCTGGGAGAATTCGCGCATCAGCCCCGACTTCATTGGCGGGCTGCGCGAGCAGGTGGAGCAGGTGAGCGGGGTCCCGTGCATCTATTTGCAGGGGCCGTGCGGCGATCTGGGGCCGCGCGATGGCTTTGTGGGCGATACGGCCGTGGCCGACCGCAACGGCCGGCAGGTGGCTTTCGCCGCCCTCTCGACCCTGACGGCCATGGATCCCCCGCTGACCGATTTCCGTTACAAGGGGCCGGTCATCTCCGGCGCGACGCTGGGGACCTGGGAGAACGCGCCGTTCGATGCGGCGCGCCAGGCGGGCGCGGCGCGCTTCGCCGGCGGGCCGCGCATCGCGCATCTGCCGCTGAAGCCGCGCCCGGAGCCGGCCAGGCTGCAACAAGAGCTGGCCGATTGGGAGGCCAGGCAGCGCGCCGCCGATACGGCCGGCGACAAGATTGCCGCCCGCGACTATGGGGCGCGCGCCGAACGCGCCCGGCGCTGGCTCGGCCGGCTGAAGGACATCCCGGAGGGCGTCACGACTTTCGCCTTCAACTTCTCGACCTATCGCTTCGGCGATGCGGTGTGGGTCACGACCGGCGGCGAGCCGTATAGCGTCTTGCAGACGGAGATGCGCCGGCGCTTCCCGGAGTTGACGGTGATCGTCTCGCCGTTGGGCGGGCATTTGCAGGTGGCCTATCTGTTGCCGTGGGATCGCTACGGCAAGGGGTTGTACCAGGAGGAGCCGTCCATTCTGGGGCAGGGGTGTCTGGAGGTGTTGACCGAGGCGGTGGCGGAGGAGATTCAGAAGTTGCGGTAGGGCGCGGATGCGGAAGACCTCGCAGGCTGGAAGACCTCACAGGTCTTGGAGACCTGTGAGGTCTTCTGGGCCGGCGCGCGATTGACGCGGCGCGGCCGATGCGCTATACTCTCGATGAAACACCCGACGGCAAGAGAGGAGGCGCGCCTATGTCCTCCACGGCGATTGTCACGGTCGTCAAAATGATGGAATCATTGCCCGAAGCGGCGCAGGATCGCGTGGCCGAGCATCTGCGCGAGTATCTGGCCGATCTGGAAGACGAGGTCTGCTGGGACGACCTCTTCAGCAGGACGCAGACGCGGTTGGTCGGCGCGGCGCGACGCGCCAAAGCGGAGATCGCCAGGGGCGCGCCCGGCCGATGGATGCCGATGCGTTATGAAGTCCGCAACGCTGCCTTCATTTCGACGTAGCTGAGTTTCGGAATTCCCCGGTCGGGCCGGCCGCGCCGGCTTTTCTCCCCCCAACCGCTTGCGCCGCCGGCCGAACATGCTATAATCCACGCGACCGGAGGCAAACCCATGATCATCAAACGCCTGAACGATGTCCCTTACGCTCCAACCAGCGGCTACGCCAACGTCTCCAAGCAGATCGTCCTCGGCCCGGCCGACGGCTCGGACGAGATCGTGCTGCGCTATTTCAGCCTGGCGCCGGGCGGGACGACGCCACACCACGCGCATCCCTTCCCGCACCTGGTAAAGATAGAGACCGGCGCCGGCCTGGCCATAGACGCCGCCGGCGCAGAGCATCCCGTGGCCGCCGGCGATTTCCTGTTCGTGCCGGCCGACACGCGCCACTATTTCCGCAACACCGGCGCCGAACCCTTCGGCTTCATCTGCATCGTGCCGCGCCGCGGCGAAGGGTAGCGCGCCGGCGCGGCGAGGAGGAACATAGCATGTGGAAATGCGGGCCGCTGCGCGCCGCCATCGTGCGCGGCGAAACGCAGCAGATCGCCGGCTGGCGCATCACGCCCATCGCCCTGGCGTTGGCGCTGACGCGCCGGCATGCCGTCATCGGCGAGACATCCGTCCACGCCGAAGGCATCGGCTGGGCGACGTTGCAACCTCTGGCCGTGGCCGCATCGCGCGAAGGGCGCACGCGCCTCCATCCGACGCCCGACGTGACCCGGCTCTTGCTGGGCGCCATCGGCCTGATGTGCGCCCTCGCTTTTCTGGGCCGGCTGGCCGCGGGCGGCCGGCGCGGCTGATCTTCTTCATTGGGCGCGCTGCGGCGCGCAAGGAGTACAGGACCATGGACGTCATCACACGCTTCTTTCAACTTTTTGATCGCCTCTTCGAGCAAGTAAGCTGGAAGACGGCCTTCGGGGAGCCGCAACGCCACGGCGAGAAGACCCTCATCCCGGTCGCCAGCGTGAGCTACGGCTTCGGCCTGGGCGGATTCAAGGGGCTGCGCGAAATGGGCGAGGCCGAGGATGCCGAGACGCCGGCCGAGACCGCAGACGCGGCCGCGCCCGACGCGCCGGCCGAAGGAGAGGGCGGCGGCGGGGGCGGCGGGGGCGGCGCCACGCCGGTCGCGCTCATCGAGATCACGCCGCAGCGCGTCTGCGTGCGCCCGATCATCCATTGGGAGAAGGTCATCCTGGCCTTCCTCTTCATGATTTGCTGGACGACCTTCTTCGGGACGCGGGTCGCGCGCCAGGCCATGCATCGTGAGGAATGCGAGTGCTGCCGCTGAGCGCCGGCCCCCTGGCGATCATCGCCGTCGCCAATGAGATTGCCGCCCTGGAGCAGCGTGTGGCCGTCCTGACCACCGAAGCGTGCGCCGGCTTCACCCTGGCGCGGGCGCGCCTGGGCGACCGCGACCTGCTCCTGGCGACGTGCGGCATGGGCAAGGTGAACGCGGCCCTGGCGACCCAGGCGCTCATCGAGCGCCGCCGGCCGTGCGCCATCATCAGTTGCGGCTCGGCCGGCGGCCTGTGGCCCGACATGCAGCCCGGCGATCTCATCATCGGGGAGCGGGTCATGCAGCACGACGCCGGCGCGCACCTGGGAGAGGGCTTCGTCCATGTGGGCGTCTCGATCTGGCAAGCCGGCTCCCTGAAGACCCGCCGCGCCTGGCCGGCCGACCCCGATCTGCTCCGCGCGGCCCAGGCTGCGGCCGGCGCGCTGGGGAAGGCGGCGCGCGTCCGCGCCGGCCTGATCGCCACCGGCGACCAGGCCATCTTTGCGAACGAGCGGCGCGTCTGGCTGCGCCAGCGTTGCGGCGCGCTGGCCGTGGATATGGAGAGCGGCGCGGTGGCCCAGGTCGCCGCGGCCAATGGCGTCCCCTGGCTGGCGCTGCGCGCCGTCAGCGACGCTGCCAATGAAGACGCCGGCTTCGACGTGAGCAAGCTGGTGGCTTACGTGGATGAGTCGCCGGCCGTGACGGCCGCCCGCCAATTGGCCTATCTGGCCGCGCACCCGACCACGCCGGCGAAGCTGAGCAAGCTGCGCGCCGGCATCGCGCTGGCCGCCGAACAGGCCACACTCTTGACGCTGGCGACGCTGGAACGCGTCTGAAGCCGCCGGCCGGGCTTGTCCCTGCCCCCTGGGGCGGTACGGGCAGGGCTTGTCCCTGCCCTCTGGGGCGGTACGGGCCGGGCTTGTCCCTGCCCTCTGGGGCGGTACGGGCCGGGCCTGTCCCTGCCCCCTGGCGTGGTACGGGCAGGGCTTGTCCCTGCCCCCTGGGGCGGTACGGGCAGGGCTTGTCCCTGCCCCCCGGCGCGGTACGGGCCGGGCTTGTCCCTGCCCTCTGGCATGGTACGGGCAGGGCTTGTCCCTGCCCTCTGGCGTGGTACGGGCAGGGCTTGTCCCTGCCCCACGGCGCGGCACGCGACGAGGCAGCCGCCAGAGGGCGGCCACAAGGGCCGCCCCTACATCCAGCGTGATACCGGGATAGGAGCAATCTAGCCGTGACCAAAATCGCTTTCATCGGAGCCGGCAGCATCGGCTTCACCCGCAATCTCGTCCGCGACATCCTGACCTTCCCGCTCCTGCAAGACGCGACCTTCGCCTTGATGGACGTGAACGCAGAGCGCCTCGATTTCGCGCGCCGCTCGGTGCAGCGCATCATCGAACTGGGCGCCTACCCGGCCCAGGTCGTCGTCACTCAGGATCGCATCGAAGCCCTGCGCGACGCCGACGCCGTGCTGGTGACGATCCTCGCCGGCGCGACCGACGTCTGGCGCCACGACATCGAAATCCCGGCCCAATACGGTGTGGACATCAACGTCGGCGACACGCGCGGCGTCTCGGGCATCTTCCGCGCCCTGCGTACCATCCCGGTCATGTTGAGCATCGCCCATGACATGGAACGCCACTGCCCC
>CAIQJD010000696.1 GCA_903872005.1 uncultured bacterium
CACGCCGCCGCCATCGCAAACGCAAATTGAGCCGACATCGGCTGTGCCGGGATCAACCCGAAGAACACCACCAGCCAACTGGTCAGAATGGTCGCCAGCGCGCCAAGCAACCACAGGGGATCCAGAACAAAGGCGCCCATGGCGCCAACGATGATCAGAATGGCGAAGGTGCTTTGGCGCGCCGCCTGCGAAAGCAATATCTGCCCTAAATTAGACGCAGCAGCAAACAAGAAAATGCCGGCCGCGATGGCCGGCGCGCGCCGCGCGCGTGGCGGGATGCGCCATACGACCAGGGCCGCCGCCGCCAACAGCACAACCAGCGCCAGGTCGCCGGCGATATGGTACGATCGCACGGAAGCTGCGCCTTCTATCGGCAAAAACACAAAGAACAACTCCCAGACAGCAAGCGCCAACGCGGCGAAACGCAAGCCGGCTCGCGTAGTCTCGTCCAGCTCGGGCCGCAAGCCGCGCTCCGAAATACTCAGCCTGTTCATCCATACGCGTCCCACCCCTGTGCGGGGCGCTTTGAGGTTCGATTGCATGGGCATAGCTCATTGCCTCAACGCGCCGCATCCCGAACGGGCGCGGCCACAGCATATATCGCTTCTCTAAATATCTCTATACTCTTTACAGAACGTACTATTAGATGCTATACCGCTAGAATATACCACTTTCTCGCCGAAAGGGCAAGTCATGCGAACACATGCCAAGCTTACCACGCGCGAACAGCGCCGCTATGCGGCGCACCGAGAGGCAGCCCTGGAATTTTGCCGGCGCGGTCGGCCCGTTTGAGAGCCTGAGCCGCAAGAACCGACGCGCCTCCTGGCAGCTACGGAGTCAATCGCCTGAACCAGAGACGGCCTGGCGCGCCGCCCCTGCGATCGTGTACGAATACGACACCTGGCCGGTCCTGCGCTGCGCGCTCTCGTCGGCCGGCAAATACGACCGCACATACGCTACCGTCGCCGTCTCCGGCGACACGGACACGCGCAGATAGCCGCAACACCCCAGGACATCGCCATGCGTATAGCCGTACTCCACCGCGCTGCCCGTCCGGTCATAGCCGGCATAGCTCGGCTGAGGCAATTCCTGATACACGATGCCATCCAGCTCCTGCCTGACAAACAGGTGATCGTGTCCATGGAAGACGGCGCTCACCTGGTTGGCTACCAACAATGGGTGGATAGGCATGGGCCAACCCGGCCGGCGCGCATCGAAACCCCAACTGCCGTCGGCGTTTCGCCCACCCCACTCGTACTGGCCTGCAACCTCGATGCCCCCGCGCATGTTCTGATCCCACCCCCCGACCAGATTATGAATAAAGACGAACTTGAACCGGGCGCGACTCGCCTCCAAGGTGGCCTTGAGCCACTGGTACTGCGCCTGGCCCAGCGTGAGATCCCAGTTGTCCGCGCCGCGCCCGTTGCGGCTGGAGTACCAGTAAGGATCGAGCGCCACGAACAGGGCATCGCCCCAGGTCCAGGCGTAATAGCTATCTCGTGGTGCGCCCAGGATGGCATCGGCGGCCGTGCTGCCGC
>CAIQJD010000697.1 GCA_903872005.1 uncultured bacterium
CTCGATTATACCCGTCGTTTCCAGGAACAGTTGCGCGAGGTGAGCGAAGAAGGCAAACGTTTATTGTCCGACTTTTTACAGGACGCCATGGAAACCATCATGAACGCGACGCACGAATTGCAGGCATCGGGAAAAGAAGAGCAAGACAACAGAGAGCGTTAAACGCCAAAGAAGGAGACGCCAGGTGATCAAAATTCTGACCGATTCGACGGCCGATCTCTCCCCAGAGCAACTGGAGCAATATCAGATTTCTGTTATCCCGCTCTCCGTGATGATTGATGGCCGCACTTATCTCGATGATGGGGTGGAAATTGGCCGACGCGAATTCTATCGCAAGCTGCGCGCCGCGCAGACCTTGCCCAAGACCTCACAGCCTTCGCCGGGTGATTTTCAGAAGATCTTCCGAGCATTGACCGCCGACGGCAGCGAAGTGCTGTGTCTGACCATCTCCGCCAAAATGAGCGGCGCTTATCTGGCCGCCAAGACGGCCGCCGAAACGATGCCAGAAGCTCCGATTTGCGTCTACGATACGCAGCTTGTATCCATCGCCCTGGGGCAACTGGCGCTGTGGGCGGCGCAACAGGCCGCCGCCGGCCACTCGTGCGCCGAGATCGTCGCCGGCCTCGACCGGCTGATCCCCTCGGCCGGCATCGTCTTCCTCGTGGAATCGCTGGAATTCCTGCACAAAGGCGGGCGCATCGGGACGGCGTCAGCCCTGGTGGGCACACTCCTCAGCGTCAGACCCATCCTGACCGTCCGCGATGGATTGATCCAGCCGCTCAATTCGGTACGCAGCAAGAAGAACGCCCAGGAACGCATGATGACGCTGCTGGAAGCGCAGACGCCGGCCGGCACGGCCATTTGGGGCGCCATCGCGCACGGCGACAATCCAGCCGATGCCGAATGGCTTGCCGGACAACTCCGAATGCGGTATGATTGCAAGGCATTATACATCGCGGAAATGGGGCCAGTGGTGGGCACGCATGTGGGGCCAGGCATTTTCGGCTGCGCGCTCTTTCCCTTGCCGCCGGCGCCCTGAATCGGCCATTCAGCGCGACGCGATGGACGCAACTCTGACGCAGAGGCAGTGTTATAGGTGGAAGAAGAGCGAGAGGACGTCGGCCGGCGCGCCAAGCCGGTTCTCCTATCAGCCGAGATGGATGATCGGGAGCTGGTGGCACGCGCCGCGCAGGAGCCGGCCGCCTTCGGCGTCCTGTACGAGCGTTACGTGGAACGCATCTACAACTACATCTACCATCGTGTCGGCAACCAGCATGACGCTGAAGACCTGACCGCGCGCGCCTTCCAGCGCGCCCTGCATCACATCGGCAACTACGTGGATCGCGGCGTGCCCTTTGCCGCCTGGCTGTACCGCATCGCCCACAACCTGGTGGCGAACTGGTATCGCGATACCGGCCGGCGCAAGGACATCCCGCTGGACGATCTGGCAGAGGTCGCCCATCGCCAGCCCGATCCTCACCGGCAACTGGTCATGGCTGAAGAACGCGATGAGGTGCAGCGGGC
>CAIQJD010000698.1 GCA_903872005.1 uncultured bacterium
CAGCAGCTCCAGGCCGGCGCGTGTGGGCCTTCCAATGGCGATCTGGCTCTGTTCACCAGCGACGGGCGTGGCGTCCTGGCGCCGATGCACCAGCTACGCGGCGCGGACGCGCCGATGAGCCTGGGCGAATTGCTCAACAGCAACGTGAGCGCGACTGTCGTGGCGGCGTTGATCTTGCCGGCCGAGCGGCGCGAGGCCGAGGCGTCGGCCGGCCATCTCCTCTTCGTCTCCGCGCAAGGGAAAGTGAAACGGGCGACGCTGGCCGACTTCTACGCTGGCGCGGAGCGCGGGCTGACGCCGGTCATGGGCATTGAGTCGCCGGATCGGCTGATCGCGGCCTTTGTGACAGAAGGCAACGAGGATGTGTGCCTGATGAGCGCCGGCGGCATGGCGATCCGCTTCGATCAGGAAGAAGTGCGCGATATGGGGCTGGCGGCGGCCGGCGTGGTCGGCATGAAGCTGGCCGAAGGCGACACGGCCGTTGCTGCCGCTTTGGGCCGGCCGGCGGCCGAACTGATTGTATTGACCGGCCAGGGCCATGCGAAGCGGACGTCCCTGGACGAATATCCCAAACAGAAGCGCTATGGCGGCGGTGTGATCAGCGTCGGCGCGACGAAGCGGCCGGACCCGATTGTGGGAGGCGCAGTCGCTACGTCCCACGATGGCCTGTTCGTTCTGACCACCGGCGGAAGGACGTTGCCCTTGAGCTGGGCGCAGATCGCGTCGGCCGGGCGCGGCAGCGTTGCCAGGCCGGCGCTGACCTTGCCGGCTGGCGAGCGCGTGACGCGTCTGTTGGCGTTGGAAGGCGCGGCGGATCTCACGCTCTCGGCGGACGCGCGTCCGCCGGCGGCTCCGTCGGGCCGGGAGGAGACAGGCGCAGCGCGCCAGTTGTCGCTGGGATTGGATGCGCCGGCGGTTGCGGGCGCGGCCGCGCCGGTAGCGGCGCAGCCATCTGCGTCGGGCAAGGCGAAGAAGCGCGCGCCGGCGGTAATGGAAGAACGGTCAGCGGCCGCGGCCAAGCTGGCGACGAAGGCGCAGCCGGCCGAAGCGCCGGTCGAGGCCAGGCCGGCGGCGCGACGCAAGGGGGTGGCCGAACAGCCGGCGGCGGCCGCGCAGAAGCCGGCGTCCAGGCTGGCGACGAAGGCGCAGCCGGCCGAAGCGCCGGTCGAGGCCAGGCCGGCGAAAGGTCGGACGAAAGCGAAGACCGAGGAACCCGATCCCGCAGAACAGCCCGCGCCGAAAGCCGGCGCAGCGCAGACGAAGCAGCCGGCGCCGGCCAGCGCGGCCGCACAATCACCGGCGCCCGCCGCGAAGCCGGCGGCCAGGTCGCGCCAGATGGAGACGCCGGCCGCGCCGACGGTACAGAAGAAGCCAAAGACGCCGAAATAGTCAGGTCAGGAGCGGAGAGTGAGCGAATCCACAAGGGCGCGTGACCGCTTCGCGCGCTGCGAAGAGTGCGGGACGGAATTTGTCTGGACGTTGCCGGAGCAGCGTCTGGCAGCGACGAGCGGCGGTGAGAGCGCCCCGCCGTCCCTGTGCGCCGGCTGTCGCGCGCTGGGACGCCGGCTGCGGGAGCGGACGCAAGCCGGCGCGGTGAAATGGTTTGATCGCCGCAAAGGGTTCGGCTTCCTCACGTCCGATGACGGCGAGGATATCTTCGTGCGGCGCGCGGATTTGGTGGATAAGAGCGGCTCCGTGCGGCGCGGCCAGCGCGTGCTGTTCCAGACGCGTTGCGGCGAGAAGGGGCCGGAGGCGGTAGACGTGCGCCCGGTCGGCGAGGCGCCCGCGTCGCCGGCCGATGCGGCGCAAGAATGAGGCGGCGGCGTGGAAATCGCTCTGCTCGTGCCGTATTGCACCGGCTCTCATGCCAACTGGGCCGGTGGGTTGGCGCGTTTCAGCCGGCATACCCTGCGGATCCTGTCATTGAGCGGTTTCTTCTGGAAGTGGCGCATGCACGGCGGCGCGGTCATGCTGGCGCGTGAGTTCCTGGCCGAGGCGCGCCGGCAATACGGCTATGTCGAGAGCCTGGCGGATTACGCGCGGCTCCTGTGGCGGGCCGATATCTTGCCGGTGACGTCGCAACACGATTCCTTTGGGGCCAGCGTGGTGGAGGCGATCTATTGTGGCGTCTACCCGTTGTTGCCGCGCCGCTGACGTATGCGGACTTCATCCCGCCGGCGCGGCGCGAGGAGTGCCTCTATGCGGACTTCGACGGCCTGGTGGCCGGCCTGCGCCGCTGCCTCTCGGATATCGAGCGCTGTTGGGCCGGCGCGCTGCGGGAGCATGTGGCGCGCTATGATTGGCGCCGGCTGATTGCGACTTACGATGAGCGCCTGGAGGAAGTTGGCCGGCGCGCCGGCTGAGCCTGGCGCTGGA
>CAIQJD010000699.1 GCA_903872005.1 uncultured bacterium
CGTATCTCGCGCATGTACTTCTGGTAGTCAGAGATGGAATAGCCATCTTCTGGAGTGCGCCGGTTTGCCTTCGCATCTGGGCAGCCGGCGCAGGCAAGCCTGCGCAGTCCACATCAGGCGGCGTGAGGCTATTTCGATTTCAGCATGTAGTACGTGCCCCGCTTATCCCCCATCCGCAGCAAGATGCCCCGATCCACCAGATCCGCCAGGTCGAGGCGCAACGTCTCGGGCGTGACATTCGGACAGAGATCGCGGTATTCGCGGTTGGTGATGTGCCCATGCTGCTCCAGATACTGGAGCGCCTTGAGCTGGCGCTCGCTCATGTCGCCTTCCCACTTGTAGCTGGGGGCGCGCGTGCGCGTATTGAGCAGGACGACCTTGAAGGCGTGCGGCGTGTCCTCGAACTTCGGCTGCGGCAAGCCGGCGTCGGCCATCGTCTGGATGATGCGATCAATTCCCAGGCCCAGCTCTTCGCTATAGCCCCAGTACTGCAGGCCGGCGACGACGCGCGGGTTGCGGGAGTAATGCTGTTCCACCATATTATCCAGGGTGATATAGCCGGGCAGCCCGCCGGGACTGATGATCTCCAACCGGTCGTCGTAGAGGCGCACTTCGATCTGCCGGCCGGTGACTTCATAGTCGCGATGCGCCACCGCGTTCACCAGCGCCTCGCGCACGGCCAGGGCCGGGTAATCGAGCACTTCGGTGCGGGTCAGGCCGTTCACGACGGTCGTCGGGTGCAGCTCCAGGCGCAAGGTTTCCCAGGTCGTCTTCAGGATGGTTGCCAGGGGGCCTTCCATCAACTGCGGCTGGTCGTGCTTGTCCGAGGGACGCTTGGCGTCGTGTTCGCCGACGCTGGCGTTGAAACGCACCAACGTGACGCCGACCTTGGGCCGGAAGATTTGCGGCTTGCGTCCGAAGAGGAGGATGCCGGCCATGGTCGGCTGCCCGTCCCTGGTCAGCGCGCCGAACTCGCGCAACAATTCGGCCTGATCCTCTACGAGGATGTGCTCATGCCGCTTCCGGTAGTTGGCGACGAATTCGGCCAGGGTCGCCGGGTCGAAATCCTCGAGGCTGGCGCCGGCCACCGGCTCCAGCTCGAATTCGGCGCGCCGCTTGCCCGAAACCAGCTTGCCGACATCTTCCCCGACCATGAGGTTGTTGGCGCGGCCAGAGCGATACAGGACGCGCCCATCGGGCAGGCTGTGCGTGAACGCGGTGTGCGCCACCTGCACGGTAACCGGGAGGCCGCCATGCAGATCAGAGGAGTGCCATTGTATCGGCACGGCCGGCCGGCACAGGCGCTGCGCCTCGTTGATGGCCGATTCCACGTCTTCCAGGAGCAGCCCTGCAGTCAGCCGGCCGTGGGCGTCTGCGCCGATGACGATGATGCCGCCGTCGGCGTTGGCGAAGGCGACCAGGGTCTCGGCCAGTTGCTCGGCGTCCGGCGCCGGCAGGAATTCGGTCATCTGATCGGGGCCGTTGCTGTGCAGTCTATTCAGCTCCATGCGCGCCTCCTGCACTCCAGCTACGCGCCGGCATTGTCCGGCGTTGGCTCTGTGGCGGCGTCGCTCTCCCCTTCGGCGGCCGGCTCCGGCGTAATGCGGGCGATGGAGACCGCCCGGTCGTCGCCCTTCAGCGCGATGAGGCGCGCGCCGCGCGCCGCCCGGCCCATGCGCGGGATTTGCGCCACGCCGGTACGCAGCGCCACGCCGCCTTCGGAGATGATGATGACTTCATCCGCTTCGCTCACGACGCGCGCGGCCGCCACGCCGCCGGCCTTTTCGGCGCCGCCCAGCGCGGTCACGCCGCCGCCGCCGCGCCCCTGGGGCGAGAATTCATCCAGCGCCGTGCGCTTGCCATAGCCGGAGACGGCCAGCAGCAGCAAATCCGCGCCAGGTTCCGCCACTTCCACGCTGGCGACACGGTCGCCCGCGCTGATCCGCATGGCGCCCACGCCGCGCGCCGTGCGGCCCATGGCGCGCACCTCGCTTTCGGGGAAGCGGATGGCGCGGCCGTTCTGGCTGATGATGATGATGTCATTCGTCCCGTCGGTCAGGCGCACCCAGCCCAGCTCGTCCCCTTCGTCGAGGGAGAGGGCCACGATGCCCGACGGCCGGATGGCGGCGAATTCGGTCAGCTCCACCCGCTTGATCTTCGCCTGGGCCGTGGCCATGACCAGATAGCGCCCTTGCAGCGTCTCGAAGCTGCCGTTGACGGCGTCGGGGGCCGGCACGGCGGCGGTGACGATCTCGCCGGCGTCGAGGTTGAGGACGTTCGCCAGGGCGATGCCCTTGGCGCCGCGGCCGGCGTCGGGAATCTGGAACACCCGCTCTTGGAAGGCGCGGCCGCGATTGGTGAAGAAGAGCATCCGCTCCAGGGTATAGGCGCTGATCAGGGAGCGCACGGTGTCTTCTTCGCGCGTGGTGATGCCCTGGACGCCGCGGCCGCCGCGCCCCTGGGCGCGATAGAGGCGCGCCGAGGCGCGCTTGATGTAGCCGCGTTGCGTGAGTGTCACGATGACCCGCTCTTGCGGCGTCACGTCATCGTCGGTCAAGGTTTCGGTTGCGTCGTGGAGGATGCGCGTGCGCCGGCCGTCGCCGAACTTCTCCTTCAGCGCCAGCAGCTCGTCGCGGATGACGGCGAGGATCTTTTCGGGGTGGGCCAGCAGGTCTTCCAGATAGCGGATGCGGGCCAAGAGGTCGTTGTACTCGTCTTCGATCTTCTGGCGCTCCAGGGCGGCCAGCCGGCGCAGCGGCATGTCCAGGATGGCCTGGGCCTGGATTTCGCTCAACTGGAAGCGCGCGATCAAGCCCTGGCGCGCCGTTTCGGCGTCTTTGGAGGCGCGAATCAGGGCGATGACCTCGTCCAGGAATTGCAGGGCGATGCGTAGCCCTTCCAAGATGTGGGCGCGCTGGCGCGCCTTTTCCAGCTCGAAGCGCGCCCGGCGGGCGACGACCTCGCGGCGATGCTCGATGTAGACCATGAGGGCGCGTTTGAGAGAGAGGGTGCGCGGCTCGTTGTCCACCAGGGCCAGGAGGTTGATGCCGAAGGTGCTTTGCAGCAACGTGAACTTGAAGAGCTGGTTGAGGACCTTGCGCGGCTGGGCGGCGCGTTTAAGCTCGATGATGATACGCATGCCGCGCCGGTCCGACTCGTCGCGCAGGTCGCTGATGTCGTCAATCTTGCCGGCGTGCACCAGCTCGGCGATGCGCTCCAGGAGCGCGGTCTTGTTCACTTGGTAGGGGATTTCGGTGACGACGATCTGCTGGCGTTGGGCCTTCAGCTCCTCAAAGTGGGTCACGGCGCGCAGGACGAGCCGGCCCTTGCCGGTGGCATAGGCGGCGCGGATGCCTTCGGCGCCCAGGATCAGGCCGCCGGTGGGGAAGTCGGGGCCGGTCACGAACCGCATCAGCTCTTCCACGCCGATCTCTTCGGCCCGGTCGTAGTTGTCCAGCAGATAGACGATGCCGTCGGCCAGCTCTTTGAGGTTGTGCGGCGGGATGTTGGTTGCCATGCCGACGGCGATGCCGGATGTGCCGTTGAGGA
>CAIQJD010000700.1 GCA_903872005.1 uncultured bacterium
AGAACAAAAAACTTCCCGCAGGTTAGGAAACCTGCGGGAAGTTCTGCGCCGGCGTCTTATGGCGCGGCCGGCCGCCCCTCGGCGGGCAGCCACAAGGGCTGCCCCTACGGCTCGCGCGCCGGCCGATGGTACGGGCGGCCTTCATGGCCGCCCCCCAGCGGGCAGCCACAAGGACTGCCCCTACGCCTCACCCTGGCGCGCCGGCCGCCCCTCGGCGGGCAGCCACAAGGGCTGCCCCTACGATTCCCTTATGAACGCGATCCTAGCGCCCGCCGCGGATCAGCAGCGGCAATTGCAGGCCATGTTCGACGATGGCCTGTACCGGCACGGTGAGCGACTGCTGCGGCGCGCTGGGGCTGGTGAGATGGATCTCCCCGTAGTGCGTGCCGGCCGGCAGGCTGCCGGCTTGCAGCGTGACCGTGATCTGCTGCGGCGTGGCCCCGCTGAGGCTTCCCAACAGGATCCATGGCTGGGTCGCCTGCGCGTTCCACACGATGGAATTCAGCGGATTCTGGTTTTCGATGAACAGCGCGGCGCTGGTGATGCCCTGGGCCGGCTGGAAGGTGAGCAGCGACGGGCCGGCCGTCAGGGCGTCGGGCGCCGGCGGCAGCTCGTTCGGGTCGGCCACCACCGTGACCTGCACCGAGGCGCTGGCGATGCCGCCGGCGCCATCATCCGCGGTCAGGGTGACGGTGTGGATACCGACGCTGAGATCGGCTGTGGAGAGGGATGTGCCATCGCCCAGGAAGCCATCCAGGCTGGAGACCCACCGCACCTGCGCGGCCGGCAGATCGGCGCTATCCGGGTCCGTGGCGATCCCCTCGAAGGCGACGGTCTGGCTGAGGGCGACGGTGAGCGGGCCGGCCGGCGTGACGATCTGGACGGCCGGCGGCCGGTTGGGCACCCGGAAGGTCTCATCCGAGGTATCGCTCGCCGTGTTGATGCCGTCGGTGACCCAGACGCGGAAGAGGCCGGCTGCCGTGCTGCCGATCATGCTCGCCTCGAAGTCCACGTAGCTATCCTCGACGTTCTGGGCCAACATCTCCCAGCTCTCTCCGCCATCGCGCGAGTACTGCACGCTGAAGTGCAGCGGGTCGCCGTCCGGGTCGCCGGCTTCCCAGGAGACGCGGATGGGATCATCGGCCAGAGTCTCGCCGCCGTTGGGTGCGAGGACCGAGATACGCGGCGGGTTGGCGCCGGCCGTGATGCTCGCCAGCCGGCCGCGCGGCCCCAGGATTTCCACCCGCGTCGTGCCCGGCTCGAAGGGCACCAGCTCGCTGATGCCCAACAAACCGCTTGGCCCGCCGCCGGCCGGCGAGGCGCGGCCGCTATCCATGGGCAGCGGCGTGAAGAAGTAGCGCGCCAGTTCCACGCCGTTGGCGTTGCTCAGGCGGATGGCGTAGGGGCCGGGGACGCGCTCTTGCGCATCGCCGGCCGGGATGACGTAGAGCGGGTTCATGTGCGCCACGTAGGCTTCCGGATCAATCCAGCCGGTGACCAACAGCCGGTCGGTGACGTTCAGGGTGCGCCGATCGGCCTGGGCCGCCACCGGGACGACTTGCAGGAACGACATGATGCCCTCGTAGGTGAAGTCGCTCATCCATTCGTAGTCGCAGTAGGTCATCACGTCTTTCCAGTTAGGGCCGTAGATGTCGCGGGTGTCAATGTTGAAGCCGTAGAGCGCGGTATTGCCGCTGAGCGCCGGGCTGATGCGGCCGGAGGTGTAGGGGTAAGCCGGCCCGCCGTCGGCGCCGCAGTAGTTGGCGTGGCCGCGGCCGTAGGTATGCCCCAGCTCGTGGCCGCCATACCAGTCGGCGTAGCTGCCGTCATAGTCCCAGCCCCACGAACCGGAGCCGGCCGGCCCAGAGGCCACGAACGCCGGGATATCCATGGCGCAGCCGCGCATGAAGCCGCCGGCGTCGCTGACCAGCCCGTAGTAGTGCGCGCCGAAGGGCACGCCGGAGAAGCTGATGATGTCCCAGATCTTCTTGGAGTACAGGACGCTGTTGACATCGCCGCAGGAGGGGTTGGTCAAATCGCCATCGCTGTTCTTCGACCCGACGCCATAGTAGTACGTGCGCTGCCAGGTCTGCAACGCGTGGATCGGATAGGCGCGGCGCAGCCAGGTCTCCAGCATGTTCACGTCATTCACGGTGGGGTAATAGGTCGTGCTGCCCAGCTTGTAGCCGACGCGATACTCCACGACGTTCAGGGTCGGCACCGTCTCATAAGAGACGGTGGTCCAGATTTCGTTGTTGTCGTAATTGGTCTCCAACGGGCTGCGCGGAGCCGGGTTCAGATAAGCGTTGATGCTGACCGTCCCCTGGCGATAGTAGCTCGGCAGCTCGAACAGGAACGCGTCGTTCAGCACGCCGCGGTCGGGGCTGACGCGGACGCTGATGCCGGCGCCGGCATTGATTGGCGCCAGCCAGGAGACGGAGCTGCCCCGTTGCACCCGCAGCCGGGCCGTCGTCCAGTGCGTTCCCGCTGTGGCGCGGACATGGAAGCGCACGTAGGTGCGCTTGCCGGCCACCAGCCGCACGCTGTTGTTCAGGTCTTGCACGCCCTGGGTCACTTCCAGCTTGTTCGCTACCAGGTCGGTGCTGGGCGTGGCGGTGCGGGTCGGCGTGCGCGTGGGCGTGCGGGTCGGGGTGCGCGTGAAGGTTGCCGTCGGCGTGGAAGTGACCGTCGGCGTGGGGGTCTTCGTCGGCGTGCGCGTGATGGTCGGAGTCAGCGTGGCCGTCGGGGTCACGCCGGGCGTATAGGGGCTGAAGATGAGGTCGTCAATGCCCTCGCTCAGCGCCGTCGCGCCGTAGTCTATCGAGATGGCGGCGATGCGCCCCATGGGGTCAAAGATGCCGGAGAAGACGGTATGCGGCTCCGGCACTTTGGGGCGGTACACCTGGCAATAGGCGCGGCCGGTCACGTCATAGGCGGTAAGCGTCGCGGTCGGGCCGTCGGCCTCGCCATTGCCCAGCCAGAACCCGACGTGGGTCTTGGGACTGTTGAAGTAGAGCATCATCGGGACGCCGGCGCTGGTGTTGGGATAGACGGCGTTGTTGCTGGCGACATTGGGCGCCGAATGCGCCTTGGCCGGCTCGTTGCCGTAGATGATGGCGCGGGTCTGGGCGCTATCCTCGAAGGTCACGCCGTGCGAGATGGCGTAGGCATTGCCGATGATCGCGTTGGTGGGCAGTTCATCGAAGGTAATCAGGCCGGGCGAGGGGATATTGGCCGGGCTGGTCAATTCCTGGCACGCCGGCGTGCTGGTGTTGGTGCTGGTGGGCGTCGCGGTCGGCAGGATGTACTCGATGACGAGACGCGGCTGCAGGCGTTGCAGGCCGCGCGCGTCAAAGGCGCGGCTCGCCAGATAGCGGGCGTCGCCAACCAGCATGACGCCGTTGTTGTTCAACCGGCCGGCGGCCCATTCTCGCGCCATCTTGGTGATATCCCACGCTTTCGCGCCATTGGTGAGATTCAGGGCCACGGCCGGGTCGCCGGTGTTGACCGTGCCGGGCTGGTTGTTCCAGGTGACGGTCGCTTCTGACCAGCGGCCCTCGATGGCGAGGGGAGTGATCGGATAGGCTTCCATGCCGGTCGCGCTGACCTGATAGAGGGTCAGGGTGGCGGACGCGATGTCGGCGCCGGCCGGCACGGCAGACAGATCGAACACCAGCAGGGTACGCATATCAAAGGGGATGCGTTGCCCCATGATGTGCCCCACGTAGAGGGGCGAATCCGCGCCGTAGTTCGTGTCGGGGGAGCTTTCGTTGATCCAGGCGTCCGCCTGGGCATAGAGCGTGAGGCTGGCGCTGGCGCCGGCCGGCGCGGCCGCAACGCCAGGCGGCCGGCCGCCGGCAAAGGCAGCCAGGAGGACGAGACCGCAAAGGGCAAGGCTCCACAAGACCGGTCGCAACCGAAGACTACGCATACGTCACCTCCTCAGAATGACACGAGAGGGACTCGGCTACGCTGCGCGAGAACCCGTTGGATGCGCCACGCGCCGGCGCTGCTACGATTTGAGTGCTACGATGATAACCGACCGCTGCAAAAATGCCATGGAACCTCCGATCCCTACGATTCTCGACGGATTGGAGGCGCGACGCGCCCCGCGCACCAACAGAGACGATGGGCCGCGAGGAAGGATATGGCCGGCGACTCACCCGGCAGTCGGGTCTCCGAATCAAGTTCAGGTTGCGCCGGTTGCGCGCTTGTGCTATACTCTCATGAGATGATGCCGGCATGGCATCTCGCGTGTCTCACTTTTATCCCGCACATGGGCGCGGTCTACCATTATCTGGGTCTTATCCCAGAGAAAGAGAGAGCTATGAATGCTCGCAACCTCTTTGCCGCGGCCCTGCTTGTTGCGCTGTCGCTCTTCATCGTGCTATCCATCGCGATTGCCCAGGGAACAGACCTCCCGGAAACGGCTTTCTCCTCTCAGCGCCTATTCTCGGCGCCTTTACCGGGTACTATTGAACTCATCGGCGCATGCGACACGCCAGATCGAGCCAGAGACCTTGCAGTTGTTGACAACCGCGTGTATATGGCCGATTGGAGCAGTGGACTGCGTGTGATGGATGTCGCTGACCCAAGCGTTCCTGTTGAGCTTGGTTCATTACCAATCACTGATTCCGCGTTGGGAGTCGCAGCGCGCAATGGGTACGCGTATGTTGGTGGATGGGACTCCGGCTTACTATACGTCGTGGATGTTGCCGATTCTGAACATCCCGCCCTGGTAGCATCATGTCCGCTGAACCATTACCCCAATACACTCGTTCTACAGGGAAATTACGCCTACGTCGCCGATTGGGGGTACGGGTTGTCAATCGTGGACATTTCTGACCCCTTGACACCGCGCTTGGTCGGCAGCCTGCCAATCGGAACGTATGTACAAAAAGTAGCGATACAAGGTCAATATGTCTTCCTCACACAACAGGGAAGTCTGCGAATCATAGATGTCTCAGACCCGACCACGCCAGTCGAGGTAGGCAGCGCAAGCACCGACTCGTGGCTTTGGGGCATCGCGGTTGCTGGCAACTACGCCTATGTCGGTGAACGAGGCAAATTGCTTATCGTGTTCGACATAAGCGATCCTACCGCGCCGCTTCGTGTCGGCGAACTAGAGGTGGGTGAATGCCGCAGCATTGATGTAGTGGGCAATTATGCCTACGCGGCCGGCGCCGACAAGCTGTACGCCATAAACATTACTGATCCCACCCAACCGACGATTGAGGCCCAATGGTGCTGCAACGTCGAAACCATCCAAGACGTGGTTGTCGTAGGTGACTACATCTACGCCGCCGGCGCCCTCTCTGGCCTGCAAGTGTTCCGCTTCAACGCCCCCACGCCGACGCCTACCGAGACCGCCACTGAGACCGCGACGTTCACGCCTACGCCGACACCTACCGAGACCGCTACGGAGACCGCTACGCTCACGCCCACAGCGACGCCTACCGAGACCGCTACCGAAACCACGACACCCACGCCGACGCCTACCGAGACCGCTACTGAAACCGTGACGCTCACGCCTACAGCGACGCCAAGCGCCACACCCACGCAAAAACCTTACGAGCGTCGAGTCAACAGCGGCGGCGCGAGCTACCGCGACTCGGCCGGCAAGACATGGGCGGCTGATAAGGCATTCACCGCTGGTAGTTGGGGCTATGTGGGTGGAACGGCGAAGGTTACGACGGCGGCCATCGCCAATACTGCGGATGACCCGCTGTACCAGAGTGAGCGCAACTGGAGCGCCTCAGCCCTACCTGGCTACCGGTTCACCGTGCCGGCCGGCCGATATGAGGTGACCATGAAGTTTGCCGAAACGACCTGGACAGCAGCCGGCCGGCGTAAGTTCAGCATTAAGATGGAAGGCAAGACGGCGCTGTCCAACTATGACATCTTCGTCGCGGCCGGCGGGGTCAACCGCGCCGCGCCAGACGAAGTCTTTACCGTGACCGTCACCGATGGTGAGCTGACTATCAACTTCATCAAGGGATTGGACTTGCCGAAAATCAACGCGATCCAGGTGCTTTGGATTGGCGAGCCGCCAGCGCCCACCGATACGCCCACCAGAACGGCTACGCCAACTGCGACAGGTACACCGACGACAACAGCGACCGCGATGCCATACCAACGTCGGGTCAACAGCGGCGGCGCGAGCTACCGCGACTCGGCCGGCAAGACATGGGCGGCCGATAGGGCTTTCACCACTGGCAGTTGGGGCTATGTGGGTGGAGGGGTCAAGACCACGACGGCAGCCATCGCCAATACTGTGGATGACCCACTGTACCAGAGTGAGCGCAACTGGAGCCCCGCAACCCTGTCAGGCTACCGTTTCACGGCGCCGGCCGGCCGATATGAGGTGACCATGAAGTTCGCCGAAACGACCTGGACGGCAGCCGGCAAGCGTAAGTTCAGCATCAAGATGGAAGGCGTGGTAGTTGACACGGGCATCGGTAATCTGGCTAAAAACGCGTGGCAAAAGTACGGCCCCTACCATGCCACGGTAGCTGACACCCGGTTGACCATCGAT
>CAIQJD010000701.1 GCA_903872005.1 uncultured bacterium
CATGGTCGAAGATGGCTCGTGGCGGCTGCGCGAGATCCTGTCTCAGGCGACGTTCCAGGTTGGCATCGCGCCCCTGCCGGCCGGGCCGGCCCGGCGCGCCACCCTGGCAACCACCGACGGCTTCGGCATCTTCGCCGGGGCCAAATATCCCGACGCCGCCTGGGAGCTGCTCAAGTTTCTGGTGGGCAAAGACGCCGGCCGCGCCATGGCCCAGGCGCACTTCTTGCAGCCGGCGCGCGCCTCGCTCATCGAAGAGTGGGCCGGCTTCATCCGCAAAGAATTCCCCGCCAAGACCGAAGGGCTGAACATCAGCGCCTTCGCCGACGGCCATCTGAAGGGCTATTCCGTCGTCTCCGAAACGTTCGCCAACATGGCCGAAGCGCAGC
The DNA here is from genome assembly GCA_903872005.1 of uncultured bacterium. The sequence continues at coordinate 387 of CAIQJD010000701.1, forward strand.
GTCTGGTGCTCGTGGCCTGGGACAAGATCTTCACCCTGGGCCAGGCGCCGGTGGATTTGATGAAGACCACCAGCCGGCAGATTGAAGAGCTGCAGCAGAGCAAGTCCTAGCCGGGGCGCGCGGCGCAAGGAGCGAGGCCCATGCATATTCGCTGGGGCAGTCTACGGACGAAAATCATCGCCTGGTCTTTCGTGCCCACGGCTATCATTCTGACCGCCGTGGCGCTGACGGCGTTCTACGCATATCGCAATGTGGCGCAAGACCTGGTCATCGAGCGCAACCGCGAGTTGGTGCGCCTTTCGGCCAGCCAACTGAGCGGCGAAATGGCCGACTTCGCCGACCCGCTGGATACGCTGGGGCGCACGCTGAGCGCCGCGCCGCTGGATGCGCCGGCCGCGCCGGCGGCCCTGGTCGCGGCGCGCAACCGCCTGATCATCTTCGACGCCGGCGTCGTCATCCTCAACGAGCGCGGCATCGTGACCGCGGCCGACCCGCCGCGTCCCGACATCCTGAATGAAGACTGGTCGAGCCGGCCCTATTTTCGGCAGATGGTGCGCGCGCCGGGGCCGGCCTATTCGGGTATCCTCAACGATGGGCCGGGCGGCGCGCCGGTCATCGCCATCGCCGTGCCGATCACCAACGCGCGCGGCGAATTCCTGGGCGCGGCGGCCGGCATGTTCCGCCTGGGGGCCACTACCATCAGCGCCTTCTACGGCAGCATCGTCAAGATGCGGATCGGGCCGGACGCCACCACCTATCTGGTGGATGACGCCGGCCGCGTCATCTATCACCCCGATGCCGCGCAAATTGGCCGCGACTTTTCGGCCCAATCCATTGTCCAGCAAGTGATGGCCGGCAAGGGGGATGCCGCGCAAACGCGCGACGCCGCCGGCCGGCAGATTGTCGCCTCCTTCGCGCCGCTCCCCGGCGAATCCTGGGGCCTGGTCAGCGAGGTGAGCTGGGAAAGTCTGCTGGCCTCCAGCCGCGGCTATCAGATCTTCTTGCTCTTCCTGTTGGGCCTGGGGGTCATCATACCCGCCGGCGTCGTCGCCTTCAGCGCCCGCGCCATCACCCGTCCCATCAGCGACCTCATCGTGGCCGCCAAAGAGGTCGCCAGCGGCAAATTCGGTCAGACCTTGCAGGCGCGTAGCGGCGATGAAGTGGCCGAGCTGGTGCAGCAATTCAACCTCATGTCCTCGGAGCTTTCCGCGTCCTATGAGGCCATGCGGGTCAGCCAGGAACGCTACGAGCTGGTCATCCGCGCCACCAACGACGGCATTTGGGACTGGGACTTGCGGACGAACGAGGTCTACTTCTCGCCGCGCTGGCACCGCATGTTGGGCTTTGGCGAAGACGAAGGCCCGCACACGCGCGACGAGTGGACCCAACTGGTGCATCCCGACGACCTGCCGCGCGTCAATGATGTGCTGTGGGACTATCTGAACGGCGGCAAGGGCGCCTATCAGATTGAGATGCGGCTGCGGCGCAAAGACGGTTCCTATCGCTGGGTTTTCTCGCGCGGCATGGCCTTCCGCGATGCCCAGGGCAATCCCTATCGCATGACCGGCTCGCACGCCGACATCACCGACCGCCGGCAGGCCGAAGACGCCCTGCGCGCCTCGGAAGCGGAGATGCGCGCCCTGATCGCCGCCATGCCCGACGTTGTGCTGGTGGTAGATGGCGATGGACGCTACGTGAGCCGCACGACGGCGAACCCGACGCTGCTCTACCAGCCCAACGACAACGTCATCGGCAAGCGGCTCGACGAGATCTTCCCGCAACCCCAGGCCGGGCTATTCCTGCATGCGGTCTCCGAGGCTCTCGCCACGAACCGGCCGGTCAATCTGGAATACAGTCTGCCCATGCCGAGCGGCGAGATGTGGTTTTCGGCCACCATCGCGCCGATGTTGGAGAATATGGTCGTCTGGGTGGCGCGCGACATCACACAGCGCAAGGCCGCCGAGCGCGCGCTGGAAGAGCGGCTGGCTTTTGAGAATCTGGTCGCTACGGTCTCCACAGAATTCATCAACCTGGGGCCGGACGAAATTGACGTGGGCATCCAGCGCGCCCTGGAGGCCGTCGGCCGGCTGCTGGACGTGGATCGCGCCCGCGTCTTCCTCGTCTCCGGCGACCGCATGACCATGTCTTGCACCCACGAATGGTTCGCGCCGGCTGCATCCAGCAGCGCCAGCCCCCTGCGCGTCGCGCGGTTGGAGGATTGGCCCTGGCTGATCGGGCAGACGGCCGGCTCGCAAGTCCTCTTTCTCAATGGAGCCGACAGCCTGCCGCCGGAGGCGCACCGCGAGCGCCAATACCTGGCCGCCGCAGGCATTTGCTCCATAGCGATTGTGCCGCTGACCTATCGGGGCACGCTGGTAGGCTTCATCTTTTTGTCGTCGCTACGCTGCCGCCAGGAATGGCCGGCGCAGAGCATCGCCCCGCTGCGGATCATCGCTGAGACCTTTGTCAATGCCCTGGAGCACAAGCGCTCCCAGGCGATCCAGGCCGGCCAGCGCCAATTCCTCGAACTCCTGGCGACGGGCGGCGCATTTTCAGAGACGCTGCACGCCCTGGTCGCCCTGTTGGAAGGGCAATGGCCGGGCATGTTGGGGCTGGTCTCGCTCCTGGACGACGACGGCAGCCACCTGCGTATCGAAGCCTACGAGAGCCTGCCCGAAGACTATGCCCATTCCATGCAGGGCATGGAGATTGGGCCGCTGATGGGTTCGTGCGGCACAGCGTGTTTCTGCAAGAAGCGCGTCGTGGTGGAAGACATCGCCACAGACCCGCGCTGGGCCGGCCTGCGCCATCTGGCCCTGAAGCATGACCTGCGCGCCTGTTGGGCCGAGCCGGTCTTCTCCCACGATGGGGACGTCGTCGGCGCGTTTGCCATGTACTACCGCAACCCGCGCGCCACTTCGGAAGCGGAGTTGCGCGCCATTGAGACGGCCGCACATCTGGTGGGCATTGCCATTGAGCACAAGCGCACCCAGGAAGCGCTGCAGCAAGCCTACCAGACCCTGGAGCGACGCGTGGAAGAGCGCACCCACGAGTTGGCGACGCTCAATACGATTTCATCCCTGGTCAATCGCTCGCTCGACCTGAAAGAGATCATGCGCGACGCCCTGGGCACCACCATGCAGATCATCGGGGCCGAGTTTGGCGGCGCGTTCCATTGGGTGGAAGGGAGCGAAGAGACCGGCCGGCCGACGGCGCGCCCCCTCGCCGCCATCGGCATCTCCGAAGAGTTCGCGCGCCTCGTCGGCGAATACGCCAGCAAGGGCCAACGCGGCGCGACGTCGGGCGCCGCGTCCGCTCCCTTTGTGTGGGACGCGCACGATGTCAGCGCGGACCCGGCGCTGCAGAAGCTCCTGCTGGCAGAGGGCATTCTCCAGGTGGTCAGCGTCCCGTTGACGGTCAAAGGCGAAGCTATCGGCCGGCTGCAACTGGGATCGCGCCAGCGGCGCGCCTACAGCGCCGAGCAGTTGTCGCTGCTGGCCTCCATCGGCCAGCAAGTGGGCGTGGCCGTGGAAAACGCCCGGCTCTATGAGCAAGCCGAACAATCGGCGGCGTTGGTCGAGCGCACGCGCCTGGCACGCGAGCTGCACGATTCGGTCACTCAGTCGCTCTACAGCGTCACGCTCTACGCCGAAGCCGCGGCGCGCATCCTGGCCGCCGGCAATGTCCAGACCGCCATCGAGCATCTGCGCGAGCTGGGCGACACGGCGCGCGAGGCGCTGCGCGAGATGCGCCTGTTGATCTTCGAGCTGCGCCCGCCGGCGCTCGAAAAGAGCGGCCTGGCCACGGCGCTCCAGGCGCGCCTGGAAGCAGTGGAAGTGCGCGGCGGGATGCTCACCGACCTGCAAGTCGAAGGCGCCCAGATGGGCGAGCGGCTGCCCGTGCTGGTGCAAAATGAGCTGTACCAGATCGCCCGCGAGGCGCTCAACAACGCCCTGAAACATGCCCGCGCCCAACGGGTGCAGGTGCGCCTGCGCTTCGCGGATACCTGGACCATCCTGGAAATCGCCGACGACGGCGTCGGCTTTGAGCCGGCGAAGTCGCGTGAAGGCGGCGGGCTGGGCATGGAGAGCATGGAAGAGCGCGCCGCGCGCATCGGCGCGACCCTGAAGATCCGCAGCGCCCCCGGCCAGGGCGCTACCATCACCATCGAAGTCCCGCTAGGAGGAGCGTCATGACGACACCATCCACCATCCGCGTCATGTTGGTGGACGATCACGCAATCATCCGCAAAGGCGTGCGGGCGCTGTTGGCGACCGAACGCGATATCCAGATCGTCGGCGAAGCCGGCGATGGCGCAGAAGCCATCAAGCAGGCCGAGGCTTTGCGCCCTGACGTCATCCTGATGGACCTGATGATGCCGAAGGTGGATGGCATCGAGGCCACGCGCCAGATCACCGAGAAGCAACCCGGCGCGCATATCCTCGTCTTGACCAGCTTTGCCGCCGATGACAAGGTCTTCCCGGCCATCAAGGCCGGCGCGCTGGGCTACTTGCTCAAGGACTCCACTCCCGACGAGCTGGTGCGCGCCATCCGGCAGGTGGCGCGCGGCGAGCCTTCCCTGGAGCCGACCATCGCCCGCAAAGTGCTTGCCGAGCTATCGCACCCGGCCAAGAAGACGCCCACTGCCGACCCGCTGACGGAACGCGAGATGGAAGTGCTGCGCCAGGTGGCCCAGGGCAAGAGCAACAAAGACATCGCCGAAAAACTGGTGGTCTCGGAAATGACAATACGCACCCACGTCAGCAGCATCTTGAGCAAGCTGCATCTGGCGAGCCGCACCCAGGCGGCGCTATACGCCCTGCGCGAGGGACTGGCCTCGCTGGATGACGTGCCGGATATGGACGCCGGCCCCCGCTGACGCGCCCGCGCACAACATTTGTAGTAGGCGCATCCTTCCAATGCATGAGAAGAGACCGCACCAAGGCGGTCTCTTTTCGCGCTTGCGAATCCATCATCCGGCCGATGCCGGCCGGCGCGCCGGCCGCTATCATGCAGGTGTAAGGTACGGAACATGGAACCACAAGAAAGTTCAGGCGCATGGGCAGAGGTATCCGCATTCTCATCGTGGCCGATCAACCGAGAGCGCGCAAGAGCCTGAAGGCGCTGTTGATGACGGGCCTGCTGACCGAAGAGACGACAGAAGCCAACGATTCTATATTCGAGACCGAGTTCATCGAGCGCGGTACGGCTGATCTGACTCGCGACCGTGCGCACTTCTTCGATTAGCCCGCGATGAAACGCATCCATAAGGCGCGCATCAATCTTCGCGCGAAGTTCCTCTCGGGGAGCATCGACGATGATCCACTCGACTGTGTATGATACGTCGACGGATGCTCGCTCAGGGACGCTGCCGTAGGTCTCGATAA
>CAIQJD010000702.1 GCA_903872005.1 uncultured bacterium
AAAGGCACGCCCACGATGGGCGCCATGTCGTTCACGTTCAGCCGGATGCCCAAGAGGCCATCCTCCAAGATGGTCAATACCAATATGTGGCACAAATAGATGCCCATCCGGCACGCGCTCAGGGACATCACGAATTGATTGACCCGGCGGTGCTTCTGCAGGAATGGCTCGACGGGCACGGACTTCAGCAACAAGAACCAGCCCAGCGCTCCGATCATGCCGGTCAGGCTGGTGCGGTCGCGGAAGAAGGGGTCGAGCCGGCCGCCGGCCCGCGCCGTATAGTAGTACGTGGCGCCGATGAGCACGGCTGTGTTAACGGCCAGCCCCACTATCACGAGTATGGCCTGCCGGCGCGTCAGGACTACGTTACGCAACCAATAGCCGGCGACGAAATAGCCGACATACGCGGTAGCCACATAGGCCGGGATGCCTATCTGGATATTGAAGAGCTTCTTGACCGCCGGGAAGATGCCTACCATTACGAACCACAGCCCACAGAAGTAGGTCAGGTCGCGACGAGTGGCGCGAGAGATATAGACCCTCAGAATAGGCGTCACCAGATACAGTCCCACGATCGCATATACGAACCAAAGGTGATGCGACACCGGCCCACGCAGGATTGCTTTCATCGCCTTGACAACCGTCATGGGTTCCTCGTTCACGAAGTGACGCCAAAGCAGGTAGATGACCGACCATCCCAGCAGCGGGATGACCACCTTGCGGAAGCGCTTGCCCAAGAAGACCGCCGGCTTTTCATTCCAGTAGCGCTGGTCAAGCAGGAGCATTCCGCTTGCCATCAAGAACAGCGTCGAAGCCGGGCGAGTCAAGCCATCATAGGCCATCGCGATCAACCACTGCTTGCGGCCCAGCAGCGTTAACTGCTTCAGCAGCGGCGCGACGACGTGGGCGAGAATGACGATTGTGATGGCATAGGACCGTATCACCTCCAGGATCATCAGGCGCGGATGGGCTGCCGGCCCCTGGGTCTCACCCTCGCGCGCCTCTGCAGACTCCGCCGGCTGCACTCTCTCAAGGCGGGCCGAAGGCTCCGACTGCGCTGCTCCGCGCGCTATGCCCGCGGAGCAGCCGCTCGTTTCAATAAGACCGGCCCTATCCACGGATTTGTCCCTCCTCACGGTATCTGGGCATAGTGTATTGTCTTCAAAGTGAGAGAGCCGGCCGAAATTGGCGGCGCACCGAATCGGGGGAATGGCATTTTTCGGGGGGGAGAATAGCATAGAATGCCCGGTGTGGCAAGCAGATCAGGCCGGATTGCGCCGCGCCGGGTTGCGTCTCGGCAAGGCATCGGCTATAATGCGCCCATGATTCTTCCTGGACACCTCGCCGCCGGCTATCTGGCCGCGCATTATGCCAAACTCGATGAAAAAGTGGCTCTGGTTGCCGCCATCGCGCCCGACGTGGTGGATAAGACGGCGCACTATCTGTTGCGCGTGACGCCCACGGGACGCGTCCCGCTTCATTCGCTGCTCGGTTTTTCCCTGGTCGTGTTGTTGGTGATGGGCGTCACCCGAAACAGGGCGATCGTTTGGGCGTGGGCGCTGGGTCATTTGTCGCATTTGCTGATGGATTCGTTGACGGATCTCATCCAGTATGGCGCAAGCCCTGAGTATTTGCTGTGGCCGGTGGGGCCGGCGCAACTGCCTCGCTATGCCACGATCTTCGGCAGCGTGCTGGATTACGTCATTTGGGCTTTTGTGGTGGAAGGACTGGTGACGGTCTGGGGCATTTTGGCGTTCGTGCGGGCGCGGCAACAACGCTGTTCCGACTGATGCCGAGAAGCCCATTCCCGTTTCGAGTCTGAGGGGCGCCGCACTCTTTGTACACTCTTCACGACGCGTTCACAATCTATTCACAATTGTAGTGGATAATGGGGGTGTAGTTGAGTGATGATGCGCCTGGCGACATCAGACGATGGGCCGGGCAACCACCTGAAAGAAAAGCGGAGGAACGCAAATGACTCGGAAATTGGCTATTTTGGGAGCGGCCGTGCTGATCTTGGCTGGCTTGTTCGTGACGGGCGGCATCGCCCTGGCGCAAGGGTCGGCGACGCCGACGCCGGCCGCGCCGGCGGCTGGTTGCGGGATGACGGGCGGCGGCTATGGGGTCGGGATGCGCGGCGGCAGCAACATGTTCACCGTTGTGGCGGAGTTGTTGGGCCTGACGCCGGCGCAGTTGACGGCAGAGCTGCAGAGCGGCAAGACGTTGCTGGAAGTCGCTCAGGCGCATGGCAAGACGGCGCAGGAAGTGGTCGCGGCGGTGATGGCCCCGCGCATCGAGCAGATCAATGCGGCGGTGGCCGCCGGCCGGCTGACCCAGGCGCAGGCGGATCAGATGATCGCGACGATGACAGAGAACATGACGGAAATGCTGGAATCGGGCGCTTGCACGGGGACTTGCGGCGCCGGCCTTGGCCAACAGGGGCAGGGCACGACGGGTGGTCGTGGCGGCATGATGGGCGGTCGTGGCGGCATGATGGGGGGGCGCGGATTGGGTAATGCAGCGCCGAATGCTCAAGGCGCTCGCACCCTGTAAGCTAAAGCGTCCGTTTCGGTCACAAGACCGCTGTGATGTGTGAAGAAAGTCCAGGGCCGGCGCGTTCGTGCGCCGGCCCTGGCGCGTTCTTGTCTCTCGGCGCTTTCAGGTGTATCATGGGCGCGCTGAGTGGTCGCTCTTTTCGTTCATTTCACTGCGTATGGAGAGTGCTTATGCTGACCGCAGATTCTCACCTGGACCTGGCGTGGAGCGCGCTCGATTGGAACCGTGACCTGCGCCTGCCATTGGCGGAAATTCGGCGTATCGAGAGGGAAGCCGGCGAGGTCAAGCGCAACCGGCCAGCCGGCCGCAATACGGTGTGCTTGCCGGCGATGCGGGACTGCAACATGTTTTTGTCCATGGCGACGGTCTTGACCTGGGTCAATATGCCCGAAGACCGAAGCCGGGGTTTCAATGCGGCGGATCTGACGTATGCTAATGGGATGTCGCACGTGTTCTACTATCGGGCGCTGGAGGCGGAAGGGGAAGTCCGCATGTTGGGCGACCGGCAGGCTTTGGACGCGCATGTGGCCGCGTGGGAAGCCTGGGAGAAGGCGCCGGCCGGCAAGCAGCCGCCGCTCGGATTCGTGCTGGCAGCGGAGGGGTCAGACCCGATCATGGGGCCATGGCAAACGCAGCATTGGTGGGATATGGGGTTGCGGGTCGCCAGTCTGGTGCATTACGGCGTCGGGCCATACGGGTTTGGGCATAATCGCACAGGAGCGTTGACGCCGGCCGGCCGGGATCTGTTGCGGGAGTTCGAGCGGGTGGGGATGATCCTGGATGTGACGCATCTGAGCGAGCAGGGATTCTGGGATGCCCTGGAGCGCTTTAGCGGGACCGTGTTGGCCTCGCATCACAATTGCCGGGCGATCATTGATGACCCGCGCCAGCTTACCGACGAGCAAATTCGGGCGTTGATTCAGCGCGAGGCGGTCATCGGCGTGGCCTTCGACGATTGGATGCTCTATCCGAATTGGCCGATCAATCCGGTGCAGCCGGGAGCGAATGAATGGGTGTCGTTGGAGGATGTGGCGAACCACATTGACCATATCTGTCAGTTGGCCGGCAACGCGCGCAACGTGGGTCTGGGCACCGACCTGGATGGCGGTTATGGCAGTGAAGAGACCCCGCGCGAGGTAGACAGCATCACCGATGTGTTGAAGTTGTTGGATATCTTGCGCCGGCGCGGGTATCGCGATGCTGACATCGAAGGGATCATGTACCGGAACTGGGTGCGGTTGCTGCGACAGGCATGGAAGTAGCAGGCGAGAGGGCCGGCTTACTGCACGACAAGCTCACAGGAACCGAGGCGGATGGAGTCGCCGGGCTTGAGGACGCTGGGGGTCGTGATGGTGTGGCCGTTGAGAATCGTACCATTCTTGCTGCCAACGTCTACCAGGGACCAGATGGAGCCGCGACGGATGATTTCGCAATGCCGGCGAGAGACCAGCCAGTCGCCTTGCAGGGAGATGTCGCTTTCGCCGGCGCGCCCAACGGTGACGCGTGGCGTGGCGAGGGGGATCTTCCGGCCCTGGCCGGGACCGAGTTGAATGATGATATTCATCCTTTGTTGCTACTCACATGAGGATGTCAATTTGCAGACGCTTGATTGTGTCCTTCGCGTCTATCCTCATGCAGATTGTAGCACGAAGTCCGCCCGGCGTCAATAGTCCAAAAGTCACGCAGCAGGCAGTGCTGCAAGATATAGAAGCGTAGCGCCCGACCAGAAACATGTTTCTGGTCGGGCGCTATGTCGTTCGTCGAGGGACGCGTGGGTCTACTTGACCTGGATCTCGACCACGTCCTTCACCCAGGCGGAGCCGGCGGTGAAGTTGGGCATGACCATGCGCAGGCCGCCGCGCTCTTGTTGGAAGCCAACGAGGCAGTCCTTGCAGGCGCGCACTTCCTTCAGGTCAACGTCGCCCTTGTAGCCGTCGGCCGCGACGATGGTGACTGTGGTAGAGCCATCTTTGACGCCGGCCAGATCCAACAGCGCGTTGAGCCGGACGCCCTCATACTCCTGAGCGGATGTGTTCTTGGGCTGCGTGGCCGTGACCTTGACCACTTCCATCTTTCGCAGTTCCTCCATGGTCCAGGTCATCGCCTTGTTGACCGCGCCGGTCAGCTTGAGGCCGCCGGCAGCGGCCGGCGTGGCGCTGGAACCGCCGCCCGAGCCGGCGGCGTTCTTGGCGCGCCACTGCTCGGAGTCGGGGGTGAAGAGGGACTGGCCGAAGTCGGCGACGCCGAAGGTCTTGATCAGCTCCTGCGTCTCGACCGACGTGATCCAGTCAATGAACTTGGTCGCCATGTCCGCGTTGATGGTGGCATAGCGCTTGGGATTGACGGCGATGGCGCCATAGGGGTTGAAGAGGTTCTTGTCGCCCTCGACCAGGATCGGCAGGTCGTAGCCGGTCTTCGTGAGGGAGAGGTAGGTGGCGCGGTCGGTCAGGGTGTAAGCGCCCAATTCCTTGGCCATGTTGAGGACCTGGGCCATGCCCTGGCCGGCAGAGGTATACCACTTGCCGGTGGGGGTCATCGGCACCATGGCCCACAGGGCCTTCTCTTTGGATTCCGTGCCAGAGCCATCGCCGCGCGAGACGAAGGGAGTCTGCGCATCGGCGATCTTCTTGAGGGCGGAAGCCGCTTGCTTCATGCCCTTGATGCCGGCGGGATCAGCCTTGGGGCCGACGATGACGAAGTCATTGTACATGACGTCTCGGCGGTTGATGCCGAATTCGGACTTGATGAAAGCGTCTTCTTTGGGCCGGTCGTGCACCAGGAGGGCGTCGGCATTGCCGTCTTCGCCGAGCTTCATGGCCTGGCCGCTGCCTACGGCGACGACCTGAACCGTGACCTTGAACTTCTTCTCGAAGTCAGGCAAGATGAACTTGAGCAGGCCGGACTGATCGGTCGAGGTGGTGGTCGCCAGGATCAGCTTGTCGGCGGCGTGGGTATAGACGACGGTGGGAGCAGCCGTCGCGGCGACGGTCGCCGGCTTGGTCGGGGCGACGGTGGGAGCGACGGTGTTAGTAGCCGGCGGTTGGGTGGGCGCAACGGTGTTGGTCGCCGGGACCTTGGTCGGGGCCACGGTCGGGGCGACCGTGGGAGCGACGGTCGGGGGCACAGCCGT
>CAIQJD010000703.1 GCA_903872005.1 uncultured bacterium
CTTGATGAGGATGTCGTTGAGGGCTTGCAGGAGGAGCACGAAGACCTGGTTTTGGGTGGCGTGCGCGACGGCGAGATGGAAGTCATAGTCGCCCTGAATTTGCTCCTCGACGACGCCGGCGTGGGACATCAACGTCAGCCCCGATTCCATTTGCTCCAAATCGGCCGGCGTGGCGTGTTGGGCTGCCAGGCCGGCGGTCGCCACTTCCAGCACAGCGCGCACCGTCTGGAGATCGTTGAAAGAGACCTTGCTATCGGCCTGCAAGATGAGCATGGTGATGGATTCGGTCACGGGCGCCGGCCCCACGCCGAGGACGATAGCTCCGCTGCCGACCTGCACGCCCAGGAGTTTGCGCGCTTCCAGCAGGCGGATGGCCTCCCGCACGACGGTGCGACTCACGCCCAGAGCTTCGGCCAATTGGCGCTCTGAGGGGAGGCGCGTCCCCACCGGCAATTGTTGATCGAGGATCATACTCGCAATCTGCTCCGCCGCCTGGGCGGAAAGGCGATCCTGCCGCTGCAAAGAGGTGAATCCCGGCCCCGATCTCATGTTACGTCTCCTACGGCCCCCGCCGCGTCAGGGTCTTTGGTATGATGGTATGCCGATCTACGTCTAATCATAGCAGAATCGCGCCGGCGCGTCAAGCGCCAAGCATGCGTAACAGGTAGATCAGGGCCGGCGAGGTGACCAGGCTGAAGAACGTGCTGACCAGCCACATGGCGTTGACCAGCTCCATGTCCAGCCCGAAGAGATTGGATAGCAGCAACGCCTGCATCGCTACCGGCATGGAACCCAGCAACATGAGGACGCGGAACGTCACCGGGTCGTGGCGCAGATTGCCGCCCACCAGGAGGATGACGCCAAAGGTGATCGCCGGCCAGAGGATGTACTTGATGACTCCCTGGGCCAGGATCGGCCGCCAGTGCGCCCGCCGGATGCGCCAGGTCATAGTCATGCCCACGGCGAACATGGTGATGACCGTGAAGACAGGCATGGCGTAAGCATTGACGGTGTTAATCCAGCTCCCCGGTCGCACGCCGGCCAGGTTGAGCGCCAGACCGATCAGTAGCCCCACATTGGGCATGAAGCTGACCGGATCGGTGATGAAATCCTTGAACGCCTGCCGCGCCGAGATGGTCTGCCGGCCAGAGCCGAACGCGCCGGCGACGGCGAAGCCTACGATGTAGAAGACCGGCATGTTGGGGATATTGTAGAGCGATGTCAACGCCAGGCCCTGGTTGCCGAAGAGGGTGAAGGCCAGATAGCCGCCCAACAGGTACGTATTGGACCAGCCCGAGGCGGCGATGAACGCGCCGACGCCGGCGCGCGGCAGGCCCAGGGCGCGCCCCACGAAATAGCCAACGGCCATGCCCACCACGCAGACGGCCGCGCCGGCCAGAGGCACGCCCAGAATATCAATGCCGTAAATCTTCAGGCTCCACATCGCCAGAAAGGCCACCGGCGGCCCCAGGAGGAGCACCGTAGTGCGCTGGATCTGTTTCGAGAGATCCCGCGGCAGCAGGCCGGCGCGCACGCCGGCATAGCCGGCCAGGATCGGCAACAGCAGGGTGAGGACAGAGACGATGTAGTTCATAGCTCTCCTGCGAGGTGACCGAGGATAGGGAGAGCCTATCATAAGCCGGCGACCCTGTCAAAGCGGACGCGCACATTTTCGCAACGCGTTCTTAACATTTTCCTAACGAGTCCGCGCTATACTGAGTGCAAGCTGGTAGATGAAAGTAGCCAGCATCGTACAGTCGAGAAAGGAGAATTTCGCATGTCAAAGCAACGTAAGTGGATGCCGATCGTGGCATCGGGGTTGCTGGTAGTCATCGTAGCACTGGTGGGCGTCATGGTCTTGCCGCAGAC
>CAIQJD010000704.1 GCA_903872005.1 uncultured bacterium
ACGCCGCGTCGCGAGCGGTGCGCGGCCGGCGACGGCCGGCAGATAGCTTCCACACGCGGAGGGCGCGTTGATACAAGACTTAGCCCAGCCAGCGGTCAGCGATGCTGGGGCGGATGGTGATGGCTTGACCGATCAGGCTGGTCAGGCGATGGAATCGGCCGGTCGGGCGGCGCCCGACTCTGATAGCGGCAGGGACTCGCGCCCGACAGCGCCGGCCGGCCCAAGCGGTATTGATGCGTCTGTGTTGGCGGCGTGTCCTTATCTCGGTGTTGCCGAGGATTCGGCTTCGCATTACATGGTCCCAGAGGAGATTCACCATTGTTTCGGGCTGGCGCGGCACGCGCGCGTGCCACGCGCCTATCAGGCGGAAAAATGTTTGACGGAGACTTATGCGGCCTGCACGGTCTTCGAGGCAGCGCAGGCCGGCGGGCACGGCGATGCGCCCTGGCCGGTGGAGCGCCGGCGCAAGTCGGGCGGGTTGTTGAGCCGGCTGTTCGGCCGGCGTTGATCTGGCGGGTATTACGGGGAAGAGTTCAAGAGGAGTGGCAACGGTATGTCGAATGCAGCAGGAATGGCTTCGGCCGGGGTTGAGCGCGAGGAGATCATCCTCACCGTCTCTGAGGGGAAGCGCCTGATCGGGTTGGGCGTGGCGGCGTTGCCGGCCGTGCGGCGCGCGTTGCAGGCCGGGACGATTGGTCTGGCGCGCGGCAGCACGAACGGGTATGTGGCCGAGGCGATCCTGGGCCGGCCGATTGACCGGGTGGGATTCACGACGGGCGTGACGCTGCCGGCGGGACGCAAGCCGAGCGAGCTACGCGGCGACCGCGAGGTGGGCGAGCTGGTGATCGAGCGCGGGATTGTGGTCGCCAATAAGACGTTGGCCGAGGCGGCGCGGGCGATGGGGCCGGAGGATGTGCTCATCAAGGGCGCGAACGCGTTGAATTATCGTAAGCAGGTGGCCGGCATCTTGATTCAGAACGCGGCAGGCGGCACCATCGGCGGCATTATTGGCGCGGTGATGGGCCGGCGCATCACTCTGGTCCTGCCGGTGGGGCTGGAGAAGGAAATGGCCTTCGACATCGTGGAGGCGAATCGCGCCCTGGAGCGCCATCTGAAGCCGCCGCGCTCGTTGTGGCCGGTGACTGGCATCATCGTCACGGAGATTGAGGCGCTGAATCTGCTGACCGGCGTGGATGCCATGCAGATCGGGGCCGGCGGGATTGGCGGGGCGGAAGGCTCGATCCGGCTGCTGATTCAGGGGACGCCAGAGCAGATGCAGGCGGCCGGCCGGCTGCTGGGACAGATCTATGGCGAACCCTCGTTTGAGCAGGCCGCGCAGAAGTCATGGGAGATGTATGGCGGGCGCTGAGCAAGGCGCACCGCAGAGTTTAAGGAGTGGGAGATGAACCGAGAGGAACTGAAGAAGTGGATTCAAGGCCCTATCGCGACCGTGCCCACGCCGTTTGATGCGAATTATCACGTGGACTACGGGCGGATGGCCGAGCTGACCCAATGGTGGGTCGAGAGCGGGCTGGTGGCCGGCAAGGCGGTCATCAAGGTGGCGGCGGCCATGGGAGAAGGGCCGATGCTGCGGGATACCGAGTGGCCCTTGCTGCTACGCACGGTGGTGCAGAACGCCAAAGGCAAGGCGTCGGTCGTGTGCGGGATTCACTACAAGGACACGGTACGCACCATCGAAGACGCCAAGATCGCTCAGGACATGGGCGCGATTGGGTTGCAGATTTCGCCGCCGGTCTTCAATTTGCCGACGCAGGATGATTTGTTGCACTACTTCGGCGACGTCTCGGATGCCATTGACATCGGCATCATGGTGTATAACACCTACTGGCTGGGGAATGGCAATGTGCAGCCGGAAACGATCATGAAGATGGTTGATTTCGAGCATGTCGTGGCGATCAAGTGGGGCGTGCCGGATAACCAGGACTATGATGACATGAAGAAGTTCTCCGGCATCTTCAACGTGATTGACAATCATAGCTCGGCGGCGCGCTGCCACAAGCTGGGCGGGCGCGGCTACATCAATTTGACCGCGGAAGTCTATCCGCCGCACGATCTGCGCATCTGGGAGCTGCTGGAAAGCCATCAGTATGAGGAAGCGCAGCGGCTGTATGACAGCACCGATGCGCCGCTGCGGAAGTTCTACGCGAAGACGGCGCAGCAGTCGGGCGGGCAGGGGCGCGTGAAGAAGGGCATGATGGAGCTGATGGGGCATCCGATGGGGGCTTCGCGGCCGCCGTCTGCGCCGCTGACGCCGGCGGACATGGCGGAGCTGCGCGAGATTCTGGTGAGTTTCGG
>CAIQJD010000705.1 GCA_903872005.1 uncultured bacterium
CGGCCCGGCCGGCCTGCTGCTGTGTGCTGGCGATGCTCCCCGGATAGCCCACCAGGACGACCGCATCCAACCCGCCGACATCAATCCCCAGCTCCAGAGCATTGGTCGCCGTCACCCCCAGCAGCTCGCCGGCGAACAGCTCGCGCTCGATCTGCCGGCGCTGCTCCGCCAGATAGCCGGCGCGATAGGACTTGATCCGGCCGGCCAGCTCCGGCGCGGCCTCGCGCAGCGCCCGGCGCACATAGAGCAGAATCAGCTCGGCCACGCGCCGCGAGCGCGCGAAGACGATATGGCGCACGCCGGCGCCGGCCAGCTCCGTCTGGAGGAATGCGGCTTCGGCGTTGGCGCTGCGCCGCGCCGTTTGCGTCCGATCCACGAAAGGCGGATTCCACAGGACGAACTGGCGCGGCCCGCGCGGCGCGCCATCGTCCGCGATCACGCGCGCCGGCGTCGCGGCCAGCCCCATCGCATGTTCGGCCGGGTTAGCGATGGTAGCCGAGCAGAAGATGAACTGCGGGTCGCTGCCATAGAAGGCGCACAGCCGGCGCAGCCGGCGCAAAACGCAGGCCACCTGCGATCCGAAGACGCCGCGATAGGCGTGCGCCTCATCAATCACCACGTAGCGCAGCCGCGCCAGGAATTCGGCCCACAGCGTATGATTGGGCAAAATGCCCACGTGAAGCATGTCGGGATTCGTCAGGATGACGCCGGCGCTCTTCCGCAGGCGCGCTCGCGCCGCCTGGGGCGTATCGCCGTCATACGCGCCGATTAGCAGGTCGGGCAAGGCCGCGCCGGCCAGACCGCGCAGGGCGCGCAACTGATCCTGGGCCAGGGCCTTGGTCGGAAAGAGATAGAGCGACCGGGCGCGCGGCTCTTCCAACATGCGCCACAGGACCGGGAGATTGTACGCCAACGTCTTGCCGCTGGCCGCCGTCGTGGCAATGACCACATCCTCGCCGGCGCGGATGGCATTGATCGCCTCGGCCTGATGCGTATAGAAGCGCGCGATGCCGGCCGTCCGCAACGCGCTGGCCAACGCCGGCGGCAATGGCTCGGCCAATGGGCCGTAACGCGCCGGCCGCGCCGGCTGCTTCTGCCGGTGGCAGATTTGGCCGGCGTAGCTGCGCCGGCGCTGCACCTGCCCCAGGAAGTCATCAACGTTCATGGCTGCCCTGCGCCAGCACATCCGGTTGGCCGTCGCTGTCCGCATCCCACCACAGCAACGCCCCCGCGCCGCCGACCGGCGCTTCCCACATCTTGCGCCAGCGCGCCCCATCCCAGCGCCAACCCACGGCCCGCCGCGCGCCATCCAGCAGCGCGCACTCGATAGCCGCACCGGCGGCGCGGCAGGCCAGGTCTGCGCCGGCCTCTGCCAGCGGCCAGGCCCGCCCGACCGCGCGCCACCCCGCGCCGTCCGGCGCATAGACCGCCAGCCGGCTCCCTGCCCGACGATTCCAGCCCGCAACGCCGGCCGACTCCCCCAGCCAGGCCGGCGGCATTTGCCACAGGGCCACGAGCCGGCCATCGTCCAGCAGCGCCGCGCCGGTCGTCTGCGCCGGCAGCCCCGCCCGAGCCGTCGCATCGGGGGCTGGCCGCGCCCGCCCCAGGGCGGCCGGCTCCAGCTCCCAGACCGTCGGGGCGCGTCCGTCGGGGCCAGGCTCGACGGTCTGCCAGAGCGGTTGGCGCGTGTCCGGCAGGAGCCGGCCCAATACGGCGCGCCCATTGGCGGCGTCGGCCGGCCCCATCTGCCAGGGCCGCATCTGAATCGTCTGCAGGCCGAAGCCGAGGACGCCGGCCGGCCCCACCTCGCAGTGCAGGATCGCGGCCTGCAGCACTTCCGGCTGCATCCCCATATCGAAGACGAAATTGCCCAGGGAATAGGCGACCAGGGTGCGGTGCGCCTGGCCTTTGCCGGCCAGCCACTCGACCGGCTGCACCACATGCGGATGGTGCCCGATGATCAGGTCTGCGCCGGCGTCGGCCATCTGCGCCGCCAGGGCTTTCTGCTGCGCCGTCGGGGTAGACTCGTACTCGACGCCCCAGTGGACATTCACCACGACCAGATCGGCTTGCCGGCGCGCCGCGGCGATCTCGGCGGCGGCCGTCGCCGGCTCCAGCCAGACGACGCCGGCCTCATCCGCGCCGGCCGGCAAGGTCGCGCCCAGCCCCTCGTAAGCCAGGAACGCGATCCGCAGCCCCTTGACTTCGCGGATCATGGGCGCGTGGGCCGTCGTCCGATCGCGGCCGGCGCCAACCCAGGCGACGCCCAGGCCGGTCAGGGTACGCATCGTCTCCGCCAGCCCCTCGCGCCCGTGATCGGTCGCGTGATTGTTTGCCAGGGAGACCACGTCAAACCCCAGGCGCGCCAGAATGTCGCCGTATGCCGGCAGCGCGTGCAGGTCATACGCGCCGGCCACGCGGGCGGCCGTCGTCAGCGGCGATTCCAGGTTGCCGCAGGCCACGTCCGCGCCGGCGAGATAAGGGCGCAGCGCATCCAGCGGGTAAGCCGCGCCGTGTGTGGCGATGGCGCGGCCTATCTCGCGCCCCAGCATGATGTCGCCCACCAAAGCCAGGCGCGCCGTTGGCTCCTGGGCGCGCGCCGGCGCGCCGGCCACGAGAAAGAGGCCCAGCAGAATGCTCAGGGCAAAGGCGAGACCCCATGCGCGGTGTTGCATACTTTCATCTTACCCCAGGCGCGCCTTCTTGGCAAGGCGGCCGGCGATTTGGCGTTCTTGTTGACATAGCGTATGCAGTGTGCTACAATGAAATCAAGAAACTTGCTTTTGACCGGTCTGGGCGGTGGAAGCCCGTATTTTACGCGTTTGCTTGCTTCCGTTGCCGGCAGACGCTCAGGTTCCCATGCATTGCCTGTCTCTCACGTCTGCGAACATGTTGTGAGGAAAGGGTACGCGCGTATGAAGATCAGAGCCTTCGTTCTTGGAACAGCGGCGCTTGCCTTGCTGGCGATACTGGGTCTCCTCTCCAATATTGTAGCCAACGCCGGCCCCAGCGCGATGATCCTCAAAGCCGGCGACGGCCGCAACGTGGCGCGCGCCATCCTCGCCGCGCCCAGCGCCAAGCCCTCTGCCGTAGCAACCAGCGTCGAGCAACCCCTGGATGTGTCTTACAACATCTGCGGGTTTGTCGTCACGCCCGGCCAACCCAGCGTCGGCATCCCTGGCGCGCGTCTGGTCCTCGAAGCCTATCTGGACAACGCCTGGGTTATCCGTGGCAGCGCCTTCTCTGGCTCCAACGGCTATTTCCTGCTCACGTACGTCGGCCCATTCACCACCCGCTTCGCCATCCGCGAAACCAATCCTCCCAACTACACCTCGACCGGCGCGGAAGGGCCGGAAGGCTGGAGTCCCGAAGGGTTGGATCGGCTGGTATTTGAGGGCATTACGCCCACCGGCTGCGTCTTCTTCTATGATTTGCCGAACACCACGGCGACGGCGACGGTAGCGCCCAGCCCACGCCCGACCAATACGCCCACGCCCACCTCCACCTTCAGCCAGACGACCTTGACCTTCCGCGGCAATGTCTATCGCGGCCCCGTGGGTCACACCGGCTCTGGCATCAACGGCACCACCGTGCAGCTATGGGGCTCGAACAGCGCCACGAATCCCGGCACGCTCATCGTTACGACCGGCACCAACACCGAGGGCGCGTATCGCCTGATCGCCAACCCCGGCCTGACGCATACGTACTACCATATCATTGAGGTAGATCGTCCGGACTACACCTCCGTCGGCGCGCTGGCCGGCCCTGGCGGCTTTGTCATGGGCGTGAACTGGATCCGCCATCAACCGACCTCCCCCGGCTCCTACGTGGACAACAACTTCTGGGACGAAGCGCTGGACATCACGCCGACCCCGACCCCAACCCGGATGGGCGTCTTCTTCACTGGCTACGTCCTCCAGGCCGGCCTGAACCCCAGCGGCATCACCGACTCCATGGTGACCCTGGAGCGCCGCAATGGCGCTGCCTGGACGCAGGTCATGGCGACGCCATCCGACGTCTCCGGCCACTTCGAGCTACGCGACAATGGGCCGGCCGCGCCCCAATATCGCATCACCCAGCAGAACCTGCCCGGCTATGAATCGGTAGATGCCCGCGTGCCGCCCGACGAGCCGGGTTGGGAAGTAATCAACTGGGACGAAGTCCGCACCACCCGCTCGGAATCTACCGGCTGCGTCTACTTCTATGACAACTATCTGGGGCCTTCGCCGACCCCGACCGATACCGTCATCCCGACCGAAACCAGCTCGCCGACGCCCACGGAGACGCCGGTCTGTCTCATCACCCATGTCGAAGCGGAGGATGGCGTCATCCAGGCGCCCATGACCGTCGCCAGCGACATCAATGCGTCTGAATGCGACTACGTCTACACGCCCACCGGCCAGGGGCCTAACGGCTGGGTGACCATCCCCTTCAACATCACCCAGGCCGGCCAGTATGTCGTCTGGGCGCGCATCTGGGGCGTAGATCAGGGCAGCAACTCCTTCTACTTCTCTCTGGACGGGGGGACGGAAAAGCAATTTGACCTGCCCACCGGCGGCTGGCTCTGGACGAAGGTGCGCGACGCATCCACCAGCCAGATCATCGTCCTCAACCTGAACGTCGGCCCGCATCTGGTGCGCTTCCGCACGCGTGAAGCCGGCTCGCGCCTGGACGCGGTCGAAATCGCCCAAAACCTCCCCGGCTGCGAATGGCTGCTCGTCAATCCCTGCCTTCCGGAACCGACGCCCACGCCGACGCAGACAGCCACGCGCACCCCAACGCCGACCGAAACATCCACGTGGACGCCGACGGCCACGCCGGTCGTCTCGGAGACGCCGACGGAGACGCCCACCGAGACCGTCAGCCCCACCATCACGCCGACGACCGACTATTCGCCGACCTTCACGCATACGCCGACCCAGACATCCACCCACACGGCGACCTATACCCCCACCTATACGCCGACGCACACGCCCACTGCGACGGAGACGCACACGCCGACCATCACGCCGACCCCCACAGAGACGCCGATCTGTGAGATCGTGCATGTCGAAGTCGAGGACGGGGTGATTACGCCGCCCATGGTCGTGGGGCAGGACATGGAA
>CAIQJD010000706.1 GCA_903872005.1 uncultured bacterium
CGCACCAGGCGCTCAGCGCCACAAGGGAGGCTCTGCGGAGATGATCTTGGGAGGAGGAGACAATGCGACTGCCAATCGGACTCGACCGGCCGGCCAGGTGTTGTGCGATGTAGCAGACTTATCCCGAAAGCAGGCCGGAACCGCCGAGTCCGCAGCTCACTTACCCGCTTCGCTCAGCTCGCCATTCTCGATCCACAGCCGGCGCCAATCCCAGCAGCGCGTCGAGGTAGAAGCTGATCATCGTCCCATTGTGCGTGTAGAGCCGCATCTCGCGCTCGCGCTGGACGATGTTGCCGAGGTACGCGACTGCCGAGAAGATAAGCGCGAACGCCATCACCCACGGCGCGCTGGGCGGATCGAGGATGATCACCGCGGTCGCGGTCAGCAGCAATTGAAAGCCCTGCCGCAACGCGCCCAGCGCCAGCGATGGCAAACCGCGCAGCGCGTGCAGCCCGTGGGCGCGCTGCGTCATATCCGAGGTGAGCCGGCTGTGGAAGTAACGGTCGCTGAGGCGTGGGATCTTTTCCAGGAGCAGGATGCGTAGCCGCGTCTCCATGCGCCGGCCGGTCCGTTGCTGGAGCGCGGTCAGCGGGGCCTCGAGCGCGAAGAGGAGCAAGACAAAGATGGCTAAAGCCAAAATGGCGAGCCGGCGCGCCGCCGGATCGGGCAGAGTCGCGCCCATCCGCATCACACTCTGCAGCAAGAACGCCTCGAGCGTGACGCCGAGCGCCGCGATCAGCAGCACGAAGATGAGGACGCCAAAGATGAAAAGCCCAGCGGCGACAAGTTCCGGTGGCAGGCTCCTCTCGGCGAACGCTTCGGGCGATTCGGCGACCCCTTCCCGCCGGCCGCTCACGCGCATCAGCACCGCCCCGTTCAGGAGCAAAAGCTCCGGCGCGTCAGGCTCGGCCGGCAGAGGCAGGACGAACCAGAACGCCGCCGGGATGGGCGATGCTTCCTGGGGTGCGCCGGCGCGCGCCTCGGTGAAGAAGCGCGTCAGCACTTGCTCGGCGACCTCGCCGCGTTCCAGGCCCTTCGCGTTCACGATGGAGGCGACCATGCGCGTCGCCGCATCCAGCGCGGCCAACCCACGCCAGCCCGGATCGGCGCTGGCGCAACGGCGCGAGGAAGCCTTCGCCGCCGGCCCACTCGCGGAACGCCTCGGCCGGCGCCGGGAAGCGGTGGATGTACAGATCGGCGAGCAGGCGCTTCTCGTCCACCCAACGCCGGCCGGTGCCCGGATCCATCACCTGGACGAAGCGGCCGTGCTTGCTCCAAATAATGAGAAAGTGCGTCATCCCGTTCGGCAGGCGCACCACGACCAGCGCCGGCAGCGCGTGCGCCTCGCCCAGCAGGAGATGGTCGGCCGGGATCATGATCTGCTCGGCGTCGAGGCCAAGCTGGATCGCGACCTGCTCGATGACATCAATCGAGGTGCCGTCCACCTCGGTCTGGCACGCCTCGCGCAGGCGGCCGAAGCTCGCCGAGATGCTGTAGCCCTCCAGCAGCGCCTTGAGGGACGCCGGGCCGCAATCCATCTCTGAGGTCTGCACGACCTCTGGAACGAAGAAGTGTGGTTGAGTTGGCATGCTGTCTGATTCCTGTGATCGTCTGGTCGTTTTACCTGCGCCGGCGCGCGAGCAGCAGCAGCCGGACCAAGAAGTAGCCGGTGATCAGCAGCGCCAGGAGGTCATGCCGGCATGTCGGCCGGCCGGTGGATGATTTCGACGCGCGCGGGTTCGTTGATGAAGGAGCATCCCACGTCTTGACCGACGCGAACGGGCGATGCGCTTCTCATGCCGGCGGCCGCTCCGACTTGGCTGCAACCGGGGGCGCCCATCTCAAACGGCGCCGGGTTCATACTCCAAGCCAGGGAATCGGGTTTCGACGGTCACGTTATGCCACATGGAAACCAGGTAAACAACCATGATGGTAGTGTAGAGTGCGTTTCAAGTTTTAGGCGATCTGTCGCCTTGTGCGCGTCTGACCGAATGCCCTGGAATACCGAGGCTTTCACCGGATGCCATCCGGCTCTCACCGAGAGCGACGATCTTTCCGAAGAAGCCGGCTCGACCCTCCAGAACGCCTGAGATCGGCGCGCCGACGTACAATCGAACAGCGCCCGGCTTTGTGAACGAATTCCCAGGCGCAGCTTCAGGTACTCGAAAAGCCGATCACCCCAAGCCGGCGAAATGGGTTGCCAGATCACTTTTAATCGCTTTCCATGAACCAGGATACGGTTCGTCCCCAGGTCTACATGATCCAGAGAGGGGGCGACCGGCGTCCCGAAGAACCTGGCCGCGTCCCCTGGTGTGAAGACCGGAAAGTGTTGCTACCTGAACGTGGGCTTACGTAGACCGCGGCATGGATTCTCGGTGATATAGCCTTCCTCGACGAACCAGTGGAACATCGTCATCAGATTGATCGAGCTGCACCACCACGCGCTCGCACCCCAATCGGACCTCTCCTTGACCATGGCGCCGAGACGCCGCATATCCGCCGCGCCGATGGATTCCGCCTCTCTTTCGCCGGCCCCCTCGGAAACGTGTTTTGCCAGGAGCCGACACTGAACCGCGGCGTCTTTCATGCATCGGGTCGAAAAGTCCCCCATATAGGCCGCGAAGGCGTCTTTTAGTTGCATATTTTTTCACCATGTGCTATGATACCAAATGTCAGGCCATTGATGCAGGGGCCAATCTCATCCAACTGTCATTGCACCACGCAAGTGACGCGTTGTCCTGCCATTCGACGACGTCTGGCGAATTGTGATACAATGCACAGGTCAGATCGGGCGCGTTGCGCCTTCGGCCATGTAGAACCGGTCACTCTTTGTTGAGGAGTCTGCGGGATGCCGATTGACTATCTCCCCATCCTGATCCTGGTAGTCTTGGCGACGGCTTTCGCGGCCATTGCGTTGATCGTCCCGTGGCTGTTGGGACCGAAGAAGCCGGCCAAGGACAAACTCTTCACCTATGAAGCCGGCAAAGTCCCCTTCGCCAGCCCCTGGGAGAAGCGTATCTCCATCCGCTACTATATGACCGCGGTACTCTTCCTCCTGTTCGACGTGGAAGTACTCTTCCTCTATCCCTGGGCGGTCATGTTACGCACGCTGAAACTCTTCGGGCTGCTGGAGATGGCCGTCTTCATGGTCATCCTGCTGGTCGGCTATGTCTACGTATGGCGCAAGGGGGCCTTCGAATGGGACTAGAGACCAAAATTGGCGATACCGTGGTCACGACTACCCTAGAGGCGCTGGTCAACTGGAGCCGCAACTACTCCACCTGGCCGCTCCTCTCCGGCCTGGCCTGCTGCGCCATCGAGATGATGGCCGCCGGCGCGGCGCGCTTCGACATCTCCCGCTTCGGCTCTGAAGTCTTCCGCGCCTCGCCGCGCCAGCCCGACCTGATGATCGTCTCCGGGCGCGTCTCGCAAAAGATGGCCCCGGTAGTCAAGCGTCTGTACGACCACATGGCCGAGCCGAAATGGGTGCTGGCCATGGGCGCGTGCGCTTCCAGCGGCGGCATGTTCAACAACTATGCCATCCTACAAGGTGTGGACAAGATCATCCCCGTAGATGTCTACATCCCCGGCTGTCCACCCCGCCCGGAAGCCCTGTTTTACGGTCTGTTGAAGATCTACGAAAAGCAGAAAAAAGACCGCTTCATGGACTACGCCTGAACACCGGCGCGCCGCAACGTCATTTCGGACTCAGTTTGCATAGCGGGGGCTACCCCATAAGGAATGGGCATGACTGAGGGCAACATCAGCGTCGAAAAACTGAAAGAACGCTTCCCAAACGCCGTGCGGGATGTGACGGAGCATCGTGGCGACACGACGGTCACCCTCGACGTGGCGCAACTCCTGGAAGTCTGTCGCTTCTTGCGCGACGACCCGGCGCTGCGCTACGACCTCCTCGTCTTCGTGACCGGCGTGGACCGGCTCGACCTGAGCCAACAGCCGCGCTTCGCGACCATCTACTGCCTCTATTCGCTATCCAGGCGGCAGCGGCTATTCCTCAAGGCCCCCCTGCCCGGCGACCCGCCGCTCTGTCCCAGCGTCGCCTCGATCTGGGCCGGCGCCAACTGGCACGAGCGCGAGACCTACGACCTCATGGGCATCGTCTTCGTGGGACATCCAGCGCTCTGCCGCATCCTGCTGCCCGATGAATGGGTCGGGCATCCCTTGCGCAAGGACTACCCCATAGGCGGCGAGCCGGTGGCCTTCAGCGCCACCCTGGACGATCCGGCCCTGGCCGGCCTGGGGACGCAAGTCAACCCGGCGTCCTCCTTCGCCCCGCTCCTCCCGCCGGCGTGGGTCTCCCGCCCCGACACGATGATCGTCAACATGGGCCCGCAACACCCCGCCACCCATGGCGTCCTGCGTATCGTTCTGGAGCTGGATGGCGAGACCATCATCAAGTGCTGGCCCGATCCCGGCCACCTGCACTCCGGCATCGAAAAGACCCTGGAATCGAAGACCTATATTCAGGGCCTGCCCTACACCGACCGCATGGACTACGCCGCGGCCATGACCAACAACCTGGGCTTCGTCCTGGCGGTGGAGAAAGCCCTGGGAGCCGAAATCCCGGCGCGCGCCCAGGTATTGCGGGTGATCCTGTGCGAGCTGCAGCGCCTGGCG
>CAIQJD010000707.1 GCA_903872005.1 uncultured bacterium
CACGCTGCGAACGCGCTCTCTGACTGGGGCAGCCTGGCTGCCCCAGCGGCTTGGGTCATCCTATGCGCCCGTGGCTCCCACGAGCAGATCGAACTCGCCGGCCTTGATGGGGGCCTGCCGGCCGGCGTCGCGTTGAATCAGCTTCACATGCGCCACGTTGGGGCCTTCTTTCAGCGGCGGCGCCCCCACCGCGGCCTGCCACACGCCGTAGCCATACGCCGGCTTCTCGACCGGATGCGCCTCTTGGAACAGCACGGCGTCCGACGCGATCTTCTGCCCGTTCAGTGTCACTTCCAGTTGGTCGCCGGCGCCCAAATTCTTCGCCTTGAACTGGAACGCGGCCTTCGATTGCCTGAGCTTGCTGCCAAACAGGAAGGTATACGTCAGGTCATCGCCGACAGCATCCAGCGGGAAGGGGGTGTACCCCTCTATCGTCCCCGGCGCGTAGCCCTCTGGCATGCCAAAGGAATAGTACTCCGTGGGCAGATACTTCAGCCGGCGAGCGTAATAATAGTGCCTCGTTGCGGCCGGTATCTTATTCGGATCAATCCAATCGCGCAAATGAGGATAGTGACTGTCCCCGTAAATCCGCACATAGAGATTGTAGAACATGAAGCCTCTGGCCCCCTGGCTATAGGCGTTCTCCGCGAGGGCGCATATTTCCGGCGCGCCGAAAGTCGGGCGCACGTCGCCATAGGGTAGGCGCTCCGCCTTTCTATCGGTTGGGTCCGGCGCCATGTCGGACATGGTCATGGGGTAGACTTTGCAGCCCGTGCCTTTGGTCGCGGCCATCCAGGGATCGTATGGCATGTTGTAATCCACATAGATCCACTCGCCCGGCGCGACGTATGAGAGTAAGCCCTCCTTGATCCAGGCCCGGACATCCAGCCCTTCTGCCTCGCAGTAGTCTATGTCCCAGGGCAAGACGGCCGAAAGGGTCAGCGGTTTGCCGCGCTGCCGGCCGGCGGCGTCCAGCATGGCGCGCACACTGCGGACGAACTGCGTCATGTATTTCGCCTTCTCGCGCTTCGGTTCCGAGAAGAATGGCGCAGACCGGCCGAAGTCAAGCTGCAGGCCATCTACGGGATAGCGGGCGACGATCTCGCTGAGGATGCCCAGCCGGCGCTGGCGCACGGCCTCGACCGCGTAGTCCATCTGGCGCAGATCGCCCAGCTCGCGCCAGCCGCGATCGCCGGGAATCTTGTATGTCGGCCAGACGCCGGTGTCCTTGCCCAGCGACCACGCCTGATGCTCACGCTCCCACGCGGTCCATGAGATGGGCGAACCGTGATGGTCATTGGCCCGGTAATTCGCCACGAAGGTGATGCCGGCGTCTTTGAGCGCCTTGACCACGACCCCGTAGGGATCCATGCCGGCATCGAGGAGCGCATCCATCGGCGTCCCACGCAGCGTCGTGCCGGCCGTGGAGATAAAATGGCACACATCGTTGTCGGCGGCGTCAATCGCATAGATGTCTGGGCGCGCCGCGATGATCGCATCGGCGATCTTAGTCAATTGGCCGGGTTCTGAAGTGGAGAGGATGTCGTCACAATCAACGGTGATGAGCAGCATATCAAACCTCCTGAGGATTCACCAGCAGTTCAAATTCACCCACTTGAATCGGCGCTATGCGGCCGGCATCGCGTTTGGTAAGCGTCACCTTCAGCACGTTTTCGCCCTGTCGCAACGGCGGCGCCCCCAGCGCGGCCTGCCAGAGCGCGTAACGGAATGCCGGTTGCGCCGACGGTTGGCAAGAATAGAAAGCCAAGTCGCCCGGCGCGATCTTCTGATCGTTCAGCCGGACTTCCACTTCATCGGCGTCTGCCAGGTCGCGCAACTTGCACTGAAATGCGGCCTGCGAAGTCCCCAGTTGGCTGCTGAACAGGAAAGCGTAGGTCAAATGATCGCCGATCTCTTGCAGCGGATAGGGCGTGAAAGCCTCGATCTCGCCGGGCGCGTAGCCGTCCGGCAGACCGAAGGAATAGTGTTCTGTCGGAACGTACTTCAGCCGGCGAGCATAGAAATAGTGCCGCGTCATAGTAGGGATCTTCGCCGGATCAATCCAATCCCGCAGAAGCGGGTAGTAGTCTGTTCCGTAACAGCGCGCGTACATATTGTAGAACATGATTCCGTCTGCGCCCTGATGATACGCGTTCTCTGCCAGGGCGCGGATCTTGGGCGGGTCAAAGTTCTGGAAGTCATCGCTGAGCCAGAGCCGCTTGCCTTCATCAACCGCCGTCGTCGGATGGACGCTTGTAGCGAAGAATGTCCTGTCTTCGCCCAAGAAAAAAGGATAAAGTTTGCAGCCTGTGCCTTTGGTCAGCGCGTTCCAGCGCGCATAAGGTACGTTGTAGTCCACGTAAAACCACTCGCCGGGCGCAACGTACGTGAGCAAGCCTTCGTTAATCCAGCGTTTGACGTCCAGTCCTTCCTGGGCACAGAATTCAAGGTCCCAGGGCATGATGGCGCCTAGCATCATGCGCCGGCCGCGCGCCTGGCCGGCCGCATCCAGCAACGCCCGCACATCGCGCACGAATTGCGTCATATAGTGCGCTTTCTCGCGCTTCGGCTCCGAGAGGAACGGCGCGGTGCGCCCGAAGTCGAGCTGTAGGCCATCCACCGGATAACGTTCCAGCGCCTCGCGCAAGATCGCCAGCCGGCGTTGCCGCACGCCCTCGATGGCGTAGTCCATCTGGCGCAGGTCGCCGATCTCGCGCCAGGCCCGATCCCCCACCTTCTGGTAGGTCTTCCAGACGCCGGTGTCTTTGCCGAGAGACCACTCCTTGTGCTCGCGTTCCCATGGGGTCCAGTAGGTGGGCAGACCGTGATGGTCGTTCATGCGGTAGTTGGGCGCAATGGGTACGCCGGCTTCCGTCAGTATCTTGACGAAGATGCCATAAGGGTCGAGGCCCTGGGCGAAGAGAGCATCGGCGGGAATCCCCGTGTTCTGCGTGGCCAAAGCGGAACGGTAGTTGCTGATATCGTTTCCTGCTACGTCCATGGAATAGACGTCCGGCCGGGCCGACACGATCTGGTTGCACAGCTCGACTACCCGTGCATAGTCCTGGCTGAAGAGGATATCTTCGAAATCGTTCGTAATCAACAACATCCTGGCGCCCCCAAAGATGTCTTGCCGGTGGCATCCCGTCGGTCATCGGCCGGGGCGCGACGACCGACGGGATACACACTAACGTTCAAGACGAGCTACTGTTTAGCGACCGCCTACTGAGCCATCCAGCACTTCTCAAGGCTCCAGTTGTTGCGCTGGTAGTAGTAGCTGGGGATGACGGTGCAGCCGCGGGTCTTCGTGCTGACCAGGCTGATATTGGTGTGGTCATACAGCAGCAACGCGAAGGGGTCCGCGCCCAGCGATTCCTGCAGCTTCCAGACCGTATCCTTGAGCTTCGCGTCGTCGGTCTCTTGGCCCACGCTCTTGAGAAGATCTCGTTCGTCCTTGTAGTTGGCGAAATCATAGTAGGGCGTGGAACTGAATTGGCCTTCGTAGCCGACCAGGCCGAACCAGGGCACCCAGTCGCCGGCTTGCAGCAGGTCCCACTCGAAGGGGGCCTTGTTGATCACGTTGTCGTAATCCGCGCCGGCCAGCTTGAACTCGACCTTCACGCCGACGGCCGCCAGGTTCTCTTGCATCAACAGGTGCATCGGCTCCCAGGTGGAGTTCATCGAATCCAGGGCAAAGATGATCTTGTCGTTCGGATCCCAGCCGGCTTCTTTCAGCAGCTTTTTGGCCAGTTCGGGATCATACTTGATGTATTCAGCGCCCTTGGGGTTGATGCCCCACTTGCCGTCCAGGTAGGCGCGGGCGCCACGGGTCAGGCCGGCGGCCATGACTTCGTTGAACCGGGCGCCGTCAATGGCGTGCTGGAACGCTTGCCGGATGAGCGGGTTCTGGATGTGCTTGCGGCTCTCGTTGTACCAGTAGGCCACTGTGACGTTGGCCGGCGGCGAATAGGACTTCAGGTTGAGCTTGGCATTGGCAGCCAGACGCTTGGCGTCGGCCGCTGCAACGCTCGTCGCCCAGTCACACTGGCCGTCTTCGATGGCCACGGTCATGGCCGTCGCCTGGTCGGCGAAGGAGCGGTAGATCAGCTTGTCCAGCAGCGGCGCGCCGCGGAAGTAGTCCTTGTTCGCGCTGTAGACCACGTACTGGTCCTGGACATACTCTTCCACCTTGAAGGGGCCGGTGCCGATAGCCTTCTTCGTGGCGAAGTCGAGCTTCTCCAGCCCCGACACGCCGGCCGAATCAGGCCCCCACTGATCCTCGGGCACTTTGCCCAGGATGTGTTCGGGCATGACGACGTTCATCCAGCCGGCGATCTTGTGCAACGCGACGGTGCCATAGCTCCCCGTCATCTCGAAGATGACAGTGTAGTCGTCGGGCGCGGTGATGCCGGTGACGGTGGTGGCTTTCTTGTCGTGGAAGTCTTTGTAACCGACGATATAGTCCTTGAGATCGTCATAGCCGGTGTTGGTCATCACGGGATGAGGAATCAGGCGGCCGTAGGTGAAGACCACGTCCTTGGACGTGAACTTCTCGCCATCGTGCCACTTGACATCCTTCCGCAGGGTGAAGATCACCTTGTTGCCATCGAACTTCCAGCTCTCGGCCAGCTCTGGCTCGTAGCCGGTCACGTCCTGGTTCAACTGCACCAGGCCATTGAAGACCGTGCGGCCGAGATAGAAGTGCTCGCTGCCGGCGTACTGCTTGAAGCCGGCCAGGTTGGCATAGCTGGTCTTCTGGGCGTAGCATACTTGCAGCGTGCCGCCCCGGTTCGCGGCCGGCGCCGCAGTAGGGGCGGTCGTGGCGGCGGCCTTCGTAGGAGCCGCGGTAGGCGCTGCCGGCGCCGTCGTCGGCGCCGCAGTGGGCGTCGCCGCGCAGGCGGTGAAGACGAGTACGAGAATCAACGCAATCGCGAAGAACTTCATGCGCTTCATGGGTATCTCTCCTTCCCCATCCATCAGAAACGATTCACGATTCGATGCTTACTTTCACACAAGCGCCCGATGTCAGTGAGCCGTTGGTTTTGCGCGGCTCTCCATCACCCCCCTTCAGATGACTTCTTACGCCACAGTCCATTCTCTCGGTGAATGTTACGCCCGCTGCACTTCGATCTCCAACAGATAGATGCGCTCGCGTTCTTTCGTCTGGATCTGGTCGGGAGGAAATTGTACGATAGGATACCATTTCAGGATGCGACTGCGGAACTCGGCATCCATGGGCACCGGCATCCAACCATAGGGAATGCGATCGTAGACTACCAGAAGCCGGCCGTTGGGCAGAGCCAGGAGCGAGGTGTAGCCGGTCGTCTGGAACGGGTCGTCCGGGTCGAATTGTGTGATGAGATTGTTCTCATGCGGACTATCCGCCGGAAGGACTCGCCCAAGACTGATGCGGTGCGGCGCCTCAACGGATGCGTTGTGGAAGTTGTGGAGGTCGAACACCTGCCACTCGTGGCCGCGCGGATCCGACGAGAAAGCCAGGGTCAGGCCGGGCCGGCCGGCTGACACGGCGATCACGCCATTGTCCAGCGTGACCATGCTGGGGCAGACGCTGCCGAGGGGGAGCCGATCTAGCTTGGACCAGGTCTTGCCGCCGTCGCTGCTGTAGGTGCGCGCGAGGCGTTGCATCGCTCCGACGCGGCCAACGCACATCAGATCGCCATTCGCCAGGCGCGTCATGCATGCCTCATCGAAGCCCTCACGCGCGTCAGCGATAGCGTCGGGGCCGGCCACCGTCCCTTGGTAGCGCCAGGTGCGCCCGTAGTCGGTTGATAGGAGCGCCTCGGTCGTCGCGCGGCTATCGCCATCGTAGACACAGTAACCGGTGGTCACGTACGCGCCAGGCGAAATCTCGATTGCCGTACCGTGCAGCGCCATGCCCCCATGGCACCAGCGGCTCCAGATCGTCGCCGTACCTGCATCGCGGGGCAGTCCTTCCACGCGTGCGCCCCAAGGCTCGATGGTGAGCTTGCGTCCGCCTTCGTCGTAGCGCCAGTAGTGCAACACGAAATTTCGCTGCTGGCCGGGCGGGTCCGCTTGCATGTAGAAGCCGGGGCCGGCGATGCCGCCGCCCGGTGTGGGGACGCGCGTTTTGCCGCCGGCGCCCATCGTGTCGTAGGCAAAGTCCCACGACTGCGCTCCGTCCCGGGAAATCAAGATCGCTTCCCCGCTGACCAGCGTCTCGCCGGAGTCCGGGTTGAGGCTGTGCGTCACCATGATCTCGCCTGAAGCGAATTGCATGATGTCGGGATACCAGCAGAAGCCGACGCTTTCGGCGACGACGCGCGGCTTCCGCGCCAACAAACGCAATCCGGGCAATCGAATCTCGTCCATGATTCTGTACCTCCTCAGAAGACTTGCAACAGGAGAACACAGGGTTTGCGCCGGCATGTATCGCGCGCAACCGGGGGTGCGAAATCACACCAACGTCACTTCAATGCCTCGCTCGCGCAGGGCGCTGACCATCTCGGCCGGCGCGGCGCTATCGGAGATGATGCGCTGTATCTGTTCGAGAGCGGCAAAGGTGAAAACCGAGACATCGCCCCATTTGCCGGCATCCATAATGCCAATGACTTCTCGACACCGCTCCACAATGTAGTGCTTGAGATCCACTTCATGCTCGTTCACATCGGTCAGCCCTTCGCGCAGGCTCAGGCCCCAGGCCCCAAAGAACCCCTTCTGGATGTTGTACTTGTCCAACATGCCCAGGCCATTTTGCCCCACCAACGAGCCTGAGGCGGCGCGCAGCGTGCCGCCGGGCAGGATGACCGTCACCTGCGGCGAGTCGAGGAACTCCAGCGCGACGAACAGCCCATTGGTGATGACTGTTAGCTCATGATACTCTCGGAGCTGGCGCGCGACGTACCAGGCGGTGGTGCTGGCATCGAGGAAGACGCAGTCCCCTTCGCGGACGATGGATGCGGCGGCGACGGCGATGCGCTCCTTTTCGGCCACGCGCAGGCGCTGGCGAATCGCAAATCCCGGCTCGCGTTTGGCGACGGGGCGCATGATGGCTCCGCCGTGACTGCGGACGATGTGGCCGGCCTTTTCGAGCGCTTCCAGATCATTGCGGACAGTGACGAGCGAGACGCCGAACCGGGCGCTCAGGTCGGTGACCAGGACATGGTTTTGTTCCTGGATGAGAGAGAGGATCTGACTCTGCCGTTCTGGGAGAGAAAGCCGGGTGACCATGCTCAGGTACTCCGTTTGCTTTCGTATGACTGATTACTACTATAACAGAATTTACGATTGCTGTCAATAGATTTTCGTTCTTGTTTTTGTTTTCTTTTGGTATTGCAACCGCGCATCAAGAAAAGGAACGGGACGCCAGACAGCGTGTGTTTCACATTTGGGGAGACGGGCATCGGGGTTATCGTAGTCTGGCCCATTGGGGGCGTTGTTGGCGACTGGTCAGACGCGCGCCAGACTACCACGCGCCTGAAACGTGAAATATACCCCTCCCTGAGAAAAAATTAGCCCTTGACAGGCGCGCCTATCGCGGTTATAATAGGCGCAGTGGTCTGATAAGCTGATGACATGACCGAAGGCGCTTTTATCTGAGGAGGCAACATGTCCGCCATCAAGAACCTGCGCGCCGGCTTGATCTACCGCAACCCCATCCCCCACGTGCACAGCGTCCATGCCTATCATCCCTCCGTCGCGCGTATGAGCAACGGCGATCTGTTGGCGTCCTTCATCCTCGGCGAAGCGTTCGAGGCGCCCAATTGCCGCACCTACCTCTCGCGCTCAACCGACAACGGGGAAACCTGGCAGCTCCAAGGCCCCATCTATCCCGGCACGGCCGACCGGCTCACCTCGGATGCCTGCCGGCTCGTCGCGCTTCCCGATGGCGAAGCCGTCGCCTTCATGATTCGCGCCGACCGCACCGAACATCCCCACGAGGGATTGACCAGCCACGTCACCCTCGGCTTCGTGCCGACCGAATTGATGATCCTGCGCTCCACGGACTTCGGCCACACCTGGGAAGGGCCGGCCGCGTTCACCCCGCCCCTGGTCGGCCCCTCTTTCGAGATGTGCAGCCCCATCACCCCGCTGCGCGATGGGCGCTGGCTCCTGCCCACCTCCACCTGGCGCGGCTGGGAGGGCGATTGCCCCAACGGCATGCGAATGGTCGCCTTCGTCTCGTATGACCGTGCCCACACCTGGCCGGCCTACGTGGACGTGATGGTAGACCCGCAACAGCATATCATCTACTGGGAGTCCAAGATCGTGACCCTGGCCGACGGCCGGCTCTTGGCGGTCGCCTGGGCCTACGACGAGGCGGCGGCCAAAGACCTGCCCAACCAGTACGCTCTGAGCAACGACGGCGGGCGCACCTGGTCTGCGCCGCGCTCCACCGGCCTGACGGGGCAGACCATGACCCAATATGCCCTGCCGGATGGGCGCATCCTCTGCGTGTACCGGCGCATGGATCGCGCCGGCCTGTGGGCCAACCTGGCCCATCTGGAAGGCGACGCCTGGGTCAATGACGCCAGCGAGCCGCTGTGGGGCGCAGACGCCGGCGGCCTGACCCGCACCGAAGCCAACATGGCCCAGAACTTCAACGTCCTGCGCTTCGGAGCGCCGTGCATCACGGCGCTCCCCGATGGGACGCACTTCGTCGCCTTCTGGTGCTACGAAGATTGCATCAGCGTGATCCGCTGGTTCAAGCTGCAAGTCCAGTAGCATGAACAGCAAAGAGCGCGTGCAGGCGGCGCTGGAATTTCGCCAACCCGACCACACCCCGTGCGGCTTCTATGCCATTGACTATGACACGGTGGAGCGGCTGATCGGCCACGAGACCTATGTGCGGGCCAAAGCGCGCACGCGGGTGGCTCTGTGGGAAGGCCGGCGCGACGAAGTGGCCCAATCGTACATCGAAGACAGCATCGCGCTCTATCGCAAGCTGGATGGCGTCCTGGACATTATCAACCTGATGAGCGAGCTGTATCCGGTCTTGCCGGCGCGCGGCTGGCTCCACGAAGACCCGCCGCGCCGGGTGGACGCCACGACCTGGGTAGACTCACAAGGGCGCGTCTACAAATACTCGGAGATGACCGCCGACATCACGATGGTCGAAGACCCGCAGAAGTACACGCGGCAGTTCTCGCCGGCCGATTTTCCGACGGAGATCGCGCCGGCGTCCGACGACGAGAGCATCTATGAGGCGGTGGACGCCATCGTTGCCGAGTTCGGGGCGCGCAAGTACATCATCGGGCCGTTCCCGTATGCGACGGAGCTGGTCCTGCTGGGCGGCTTCGAGCGCGGGCTGATGGAGATGGCCGCGGAGCCGGAACTGGTAGAACGGGCCGTCGCATCGGAGATGGCGCGGGCGCGCGCCCGCCAGGCCGGCTGGCGCAATCGCGGCTACGACGGCCTGCTCTGCGGCGAGGATTTCGCGTACAACAGCGGCCCGTTCATGTCCATGCCTATGTTCCGACGCTTCTGTTTCCCGCCATTGGCCGCCAATGCCGGCTTCGCGCATCAGCACGGCATGAAGTTCTTCCATCATGCCTGCGGCAATAACTGGAAGCTACTGGACAGCTTCATGGAAGCCGGCGTAGACTGCTACCAGTCGGTGCAGGCCACCGCCGGCATGGACCTGGCCCGGGTCAAGGCGCACTGTCACGGGCGCATGACCGTCTGGGGCGGCGTGCGCCTGGAATATCTGATGTCGGGCACGCCCGACGAAGTCCGCCAGAACGTGCGCGAAGAATTGGAGATCGGCGCGCCGGCCGGCGGCTATATCTTCGGCACGAGCCATTCCATCGCCGTTGGCAGCCGATACGACAACGTCATGGCGATGTTCGACGAGTTTGCCAAACGCCGCTGAACGAGGGGTGATCAGGGACGTGATTGACGCTCCCCAAACGCCACTACAGCGCACCAGTTTGCGCGACCAGTTGAGCCAGCGCCTGGAACAGATGATCCTGCGCCATGACATCGCGGCCGGCGAACGGCTCCCTTCGGAGCGCGACCTGGTCGAGCAGTGGGGCGTCAGCCGCGCCGTGGTGCGCGACGCCATCCGCACCCTGGAATCGAAAGGGCTGGTGGAAGTGCGCCAGGGCGTCGGGGCCGTCGTGCAGGGCGACGTGCGCGATGCCTTTGCCCGCGCGTTGGAACTGCTCATCGAGCGCGGCAACTACCGCCTCTCCGAGTTGATGCATCTCCGCGCCGCCCTGGAACAGGAGGCCGCCCGGCTGGCGGCGCAACGCGCGACCGAAGAAGACTTGCAGCGCATGGACGCCGCGCTGACAGAGTTCGAGGCAGCCGCCAAAGCCAGCGATATGCAACATATCATCGAGGCCGACCGGGCCTTCCATCTGTGCCTCATCGCTGCTACCCATAACGAGCCGCTCATGGACCTCATCGCGCCCATCGTGCGTAGCTTCATGGCGCGCACCATCATCTCGACGACGCGATCACCGGAGACCCGATTGCAGAATGTGAGCGAACATCGCCGCATCTGGGACGGCGTGCGGGCGCGTGACCCGGAAGAAGCGGCGCGTTGGATGCGTATGACGCTGGATCGCTCGCAGATTCATCAGAGCGACGCCGGCGACATGTTCTCTGATATAAGCATGGAACAGGAGAAGTGACTTCATGAAACTGCGTGGCATCGTTCCCCCGATTGTGACCCCTTTGCATGAGGACGAAACCGTCCACGAAACGCACCTGCGCCGCATCACCGATCACCTGATCAAGGGCGGCGTGCACGCCATCTTCGTCAACGGCTCCATGGGCGCGTTCAACTTCTTGGCCGACGAGGAGCAGTATCGCGCCATTGGCATCGTCGCCAACCAGGTAGCCGGCCGCGTGCCGGTCATGGCCGGCGTCTCGGACACCTGCACCAAGCTGGTGATCGAGAAGGCCAACAAGGCCGAAGCCCTGGGCGCGGATTGCCTCTCCATCCTGCCGCCCTACTACGGCAAGTTCAGCCGGCCGCAACTGGTGCGCTTCTACAAAGAGATCGCGCACAACGTTGGCCTGCCCTTCCTGACCTACAACAACCCCTGGACGACCCTGTCGAACATTGACGCCGGCGTCATGCTCGACCTGGCCGACGAGCCGAAGATCATCGGCATCAAGGATAGCTGCAACAACGCCATCCAGCTTCAGGACATGCAGCGCAAGCTGGGCGGCCGGCCCGATTTCTGCATCCTGGCCGGCACGACGCACCTGACCAGCTACGCCCTCTTCCTGGGCCTGGATGGCATCATCGAGGGGCTGCACAACTTGAAGCCGGAATGGGCCGTGGAGACGTGGAACGCCGCCCAGGCCGGCGATTGGGCCGGCGTCCAGAAGGGCCAGTTGAAGCTGGAATCGCTGATCCCCTTCGCCATGTATGGCGAAGTCTGGGGCGCGTGCGAGCTGGCGCTGCGCGAGCTGGGCCTGTGCGACAAGATCACCGCCCATCCCGCCATCCCCATGAGCGATCCGGCCGAGATCGCCAAAGTGAAGCAGTTGGTACGCGACGTATTGTTGGCGTAAAGACCTCACCGGTTTTGGAGACCTGTGAGGTCGGCCCCGACCTATGAGGTTTGGGAAAGAGAAGGGAGGTGATGGGCCGCCGGCCGACCGGTCGCGCGCACTCGGAGGCAAACCGGGATGTGGCATCGGGCCTTGTGCCCGTCCTCATGTCTCGGACGCCCACAAGGGGCGTTGCTACGGCGCTCTGGGCATGGCAAGCCCGGGTTGAGCCTTTCTCCGCCGGCTCCGAGTCAGTCCGCCTGCAGACGTGAGTGTCGTTATTCACGCCCGAAGAGGAGGAGTTTCACGATGAAACGTTTCCAGGTATTCGCGCTGTTCATCATTGTGGCGTTGCTCTTCACCGCCTGCGCCCCGGCGACGCCGCAAATCGTCGAAAAGATCGTCGAGAAGACGGTCGTCGTCGAAAAAGAGAAGATCGTCGAGAAGACGGTCGTCGTCGAGCAGACAAAGATCGTCGAAAAAGCGGTCGAGAAGGTCGTCACCCCGACCTCGCCGCCGCCTCCGCCGACCCTGGCCGTCAAAGCCGGCGGCACGCTCAACCTGTGGATGGAATTGGCCCCGCCCCATCTCTACCCGCCCACGGCCACCGATCGCTCCAGCTCCATGATTTTCGAGCTGGTCTTCGACAAACTGTTGGTCTACGACGACAATCAGGCGATTCAGCCGGAACTGGCTGAGAAGTATGAAGTCTCCAAAGACGGCCTCATCTACACCGTCACGCTGAAGAAGAACCTGAAGTGGCACAACGGCCAGCCGATCACGGCCAAAGATGTCAAGTTCACCTTCGAGCAGTTGTGCGGCAAAGGCTCGGTCTGGTTCACGAGCTACAAGAAGGTGAAGGGCGCCCAGGACTTCAACGACGGCAAGGCCAAAGAAGTCGCCGGCATCAAGCAGGTGGACGATTACACCGTCAGCTTCGAGCTGACCGAAATTGACGGCGGCTTCATCAACAGCCTGGTCTTCTGGGTCATCCCGGAGAGCGTCTTCAAGGGCATGGACCCGGAGACGGCGGTACGCACCGCCTGGAAGCCGGTCGGCAGCGGCCCCTTCAAGTTCGTGCAGTACAAGGAAGACCAGTTCTTCGAGTTCGACGCCAACGCCGACTACTTCAAGGGCAAGCCCTCTATCGCCAAGGTCTTCATGAAGATCGCCAAGGTGGACGCCGCGCTGGCGATGTTCGAGAAGGGCGAAGTGGACTACATCACCGACCTGCCGGCCACCGAGTATGACCGCATCAAGAAGCTGGCCAACACCAAGATCCTCGAAATGCCCAATACGACCTGGCCGTGGCTGCTGGGCATCAACGTCACCAAGGGGCAGTTGGCCGACAAGCGCGTGCGCCAGGCCATGATGTACGCCATGGATCGCGACGCCTATATCAAGTCGGTCATGGGCGGCCACGCTACGATCTTGAATCAGCCGTTCCCGATGCCGGCCTGGGCTGCGCCGGCCGACAAGGACATCAACCCCTACAAGTACGATCCTGAGAAGGCCAAGGCCCTGCTCAAGGAAGCCAACTACGACGCTAAGGTCGTGCCGACCATCCTGTACTATCCCGGCAACAAGCTGCGCGACCAGTATGCGGTCATCGCTCAGCAGTATTGGGCCGCGGTTGGCATGAAGGTGGACGTCATCGCCATGGACGTCGCCCGCGCGGTGGAACGGCTGCAGAAGGGCGAGTTTGACATCCTGCTGAGCGGCGGCGGCGCTACGCCCGACCCCGGCAAGCAGAGCATGTACTTCACCTGCGACAGCACCTTCCCCAAGGGCGGCGCCAACTACTACTTCTATTGCAACAAGGAAGTGGACGCGCTCTTCAAGAAGGGCCAGTCCTCGACCAATCCGGAAGAACGCGCCACGACGTTCAAGGCTATCGCCAAGATCCTGAACGACGAGCTGCCGTGGCTCTTCCTGATCAACCCGAACTATCTGTCGGCGGTCAATACCCGCATCAACGACATGCACTTCAACCCCAACATCGGCGCCGAGCGCTTCCTCGACATCGAGAAGTGGAAACTGGCGCAGTAGCACTCTGACCAACCTCCCGCAGGTTATGAAACCTGCGGGAGGTTCTCAGGCGTCCCTTCGGAGTAAAGGCATGGGCAAATACGTTCTGCGTAGAATTCTGATCGCCATTCCGACCCTGTTGGGCGTGACCATGTTGATCTACCTCTTCATCAACCTGGCCCCTGGCGATCCCATTTCGGTGATGCTCAGCCCGGAGCAGATGGCTAACGCCGGCCCCAACTATCTGCAACAAGCGCGCGAGCGGCTGGGCCTGAATCAGCCGATCCCGGTGCGCTACGTTATCTGGCTCAAGGAGATGCTGCGCGGTAACTGGGGCTACTCGATCCAGTTCCAGAAGCCGGTCTTGCAGCGCGTGACTCAGCGCCTGTCGCCTACCTTGCGCCTCAGCATCGCCTCGTTGCTTATTGCGCTGCTCCTGGGCATCCCCATCGGCATCTTATCCGCCGTCAAGCAATACTCAGTCCTGGACTATGTCATCACGGTATTTTCATTCGTTGGCGTTTCCATCCCCGTCTTCTTCCTGGGGCTGGCGCTGATCTACACGTTCTCGCTCAAGCTCAATTTGCTGCCGCCCGGCGGCATGGAGACGATTGGCAAGGATCCGACGCTGCGGGATACGCTGACACACCTGATCCTGCCGGCGACCATGTTGGCGGCCGCCTCGGTCGCCTCTTTCGCCCGCTACACCCGCGCCAGCATGTTGGACGTCATTCGCCAGGAGTATCTCCAGACGGCGCGGGCCAAAGGACTGCGCGAGATCGTGGTCTTCGTCAAACACGCCTTCCCGAATGCGATGATGCCGATTATTACCGTCATCGGCCTGCAGTTGCCCAGCCTGTTCGCCGGCGCGGTCATCACCGAGTATGTCTTTTCCTGGCCCGGCATGGGCCGGCTGGCGATTGAAGCCATCAACTATCGCGACTACCCCTTATTGATGGGCATCACCACCATCTTCGCCGTGCTGGTGCTGATCAGCAATATTGTGACCGATGTGGCCTACGCGACCATAGACCCGCGTATCCGCTACGATTAGCGTAGTCTGTTCATTTGAAGCGAGGCGTCGAACGGTTATGACAGCTCAAGATTTGCATCTCAAAGGCGCGGACGTGAGCCAGGATTGGACGAAACGCAAAGTGGAATCGCTGTGGAGCCGCGCGCTGCGCCGCTTCCTGCGCCACAAGTTGGCCGTCAGCGGACTCATCGTGTTGGTCCTGCTCATGCTCTCTGCCATCTTCGCGCCCATCGTCGCCATCCAAGATCCGTACAAGATTGACCTGGCGCACTTTCGCGAAGCGCCCTCGGCGGCGCACTGGTTGGGCACCGATGCGGCCGGCCGCGATGTCTACGCCCGCCTGGTCTTCGCCACGCGCATCTCGCTCTCTGTGGGCCTGGTCTCGGTAGGCATCTCGGTATTGATCGGCACGCTGCTGGGCTCGGTCGCCGGCTACTACGGCGGCTGGGTTGATACGCTGCTCATGCGCGTCACCGACATCTTCCTCTGCTTCCCCTCGCTGGTCATCATCCTGGTGGTCGTCGCGTTGGTCGGGCCCAGCATCTACAACGTCATGGCCGTCATCGACCTGTTGAGCTGGCCTTCGGTCTCGCGGTTGGTGCGCGGCCAGTTCCTTTCTATCCGTCAGGTGGATTTCGTGACCGCGGCGCGCTGCATCGGCTCGTATGACCGCTACATTATCTTCCGGCATATCTTCCCCAGCGCGCTCTCGCCCATTGTGGTCAACGCCACCTTTGGCATCGCCTACGCCATTCTGACCGAAGCCGGCCTCAGCTTTCTCGGCCTCGGCGTGCAGCCGCCCACAGCCAGTTGGGGCAACATGCTGCTGGACGCGCAGTCGCTCACCATCCTGGAGGGCATGCCCTGGTTGTGGGCGCCGCCGGGCTTCGCCATCCTGATCACGGTGTTGGTGATCAACTTCATCGGGGATGGCCTGCGCGACGCGATTGACCCGCGCATGGTGGTGTAGAACTGATATACCGCGGAGAACGCGGAGGTAGGATGGGGTGGAGGTTTGTAGATGCGTATCTCAAGACCTCTGCTGATCGCCGGCCTGATCTTTCTCCTGGGCGCGCTCTTGACCTTCTCAGTCGCGGCTCAAGGCG
>CAIQJD010000708.1 GCA_903872005.1 uncultured bacterium
GCCGCTCCCCGGCGCGCCGCGCGTGTTGCAGGCCAGCGCGGCCCTGGGCCAGAGCATCTATGTCTTTGGCGGATGCACGCAGCCGGCCGGCGCGCCGCTGCAAAACCTGTCCGATGCCTGGCGCTTCGACGTAGAGGCCGGGCGCTGGACGCCGCTGGCCCCGACGCCGGCCGCGGCCCGCTCCTGGTCGGCCGTCGCGGCCGGCGAGAAGATCTATCTCTTCGGGGGCTACGGCGCCGGCTTCATGGATAGCGTGATCTGCTACGATCCGGCGGCCGACGCGTATGCTCTGGTTGGGACGCTGCCGCTGCCTTTGGGCGACTGCAAATTCTTCTATGGGGCCGGCGCCATCTACGAGGCGGCCGGCGAGCATGTGCCGGCCGGCCGTTTTCCCGGCACGCTCATCGGGCGATTCGTCTGAGCAGACGCCGGCGGATTTTTGGGCAAATCACTCTGTTTCGTGTACAATGGTTCTTGGTGATGAGACGGGAACCCCCCTACAGGTTGAGGTATGCTTTGAGCACTCTTGGCCCGGCCAGCCGGCCGGCGCGATGGCTGGCGCTGATGATGTGCGTCCTCCTGGCTTGCGGGTCGGTTGGCTGCCAGGCAGCCCCGGCGGCGTCGGCCGGCTCTGCCACATCCAACATCCAGACCATCTCCAACAAAGGCTCCGATACCCTGGTCAACCTGGCCCTGGCCTGGGCGGAAACCTATATGGGGCTGTATCCAGACGTGCGGATTTCCGTCACCGGCGGCGGCACGGGCACCGGCATCGCCGCCATGATCAATGGCACGGTGGACATCGCCAATGCCTCGCGCGAGATGAAGGCGGAGGAGCTGCAGAGCGCGCAGGCCAACGGCCATACGCCGGTCGAGGTCATTGTGGCGCGGGACGCCATCGCGGTGATCGTTCACCCTTCCAATCCCGTCAGCCGGCTGACGCTGGCGCAGCTTTCGGACATCTACACGGGCAAGATTACGCGCTGGAGCCAGGTGGGCGGCGAGGATCGCCCCATCGTGTTGCTCTCGCGGGAGTCCAATTCCGGCACTTACGTCTACTTTCTGGAGAACGTCGTGCGCCTGGGCGATAGCAAGAGCACGCTGCTCTTCTCGCCCGATACGCTGCTGATGCCGTCGTCGCAAGGCATCAGCGCCGAGGTGGAGCAGAATCCCAACGCCATCGGTTACGATGGGCTGGGCTACGTGACCGCCGGCCAGAAGATGCTGGCTGTGGCTCGCAACGCGCAGAGCGCCTATGTGCTCCCTTCGGCGGAGACCGTGACCCAGGGGACATACCCGATTTCTCGACCGCTATTCATGTACGCCGCCAAAACGCCGGCCGGCGCCATCAAGGCCTACCTGGACTGGATCCTCAGCGATGGGCAGGCCCTCGTGACCACATTGGGATTCGTGCCGCTGCAATGAACCAGAAGCCTGGACTGACCGCCGACAATGCGCGCGCTGTGCGCTGGCGCGAGTTCGTCATCGAGACCCTGATCCGCATTCTGGGTTTCTCGACCATTGGCTTCGTACTGCTCATCTTCATCTTTCTCTTGCGGGAGGGCGCACCCCTCTTCGCGGAAGTGCGTCTGGACAACCTGTTCAGCGGGCGCTGGTATCCGTCGTTCCAGTTGTATGGCATCCTTCCGCTGGTGCTGGGGTCGCTCTTGGTGACGGTGACTTCCATCGTCATGGCTCTGCCATTGGGGTTGATGACCGCGGTCTTCATCCGAGAGGTTGCGCCGGGCTGGGCGCGCGATCTCCTCAAGCCGCTCATCGAAGTGCTGGCCGGCATCCCCTCGGTGGTGCTGGGCTTCTTCGGCATGACCCTGGTCGCGCCCTTCATCCGCCAGACCCTGGGCGTTGCCACCGGCCTGACAGCTTTCACTGGCGCAGTGGTGCTGGCCTACATGGCCCTTCCGACCATCATCAGTGTGGCCGAAGATGCGCTGGACGCCGTGCCCAAGAGCTATCGCGACGCCGGCCTGGCCATGGGCGCAACCCAATGGCAGACCATCTGGCGGGTCGTCGTGCCGGCGGCCCGTTCGGGCATCGTCACCGCCGTCATGCTGGGCATGGGCCGCGCCATCGGCGAGACGATGGCCGTGATGATGGTCACCGGCAACGCGGCGCGTCTGCCGGTCAGCCTCGATTCGCTGCTGCGGCCGGTCCG
The DNA here is from genome assembly GCA_903872005.1 of uncultured bacterium. The sequence continues at coordinate 2,174 of CAIQJD010000708.1, forward strand.
CACCATGACCGCCACCATTGCCGCGGAGATGGGCGAGGTCGCCAATGGCAGCACGCACTATCACGTCCTCTTCGGCATCGGCATCGCGCTCTTCCTGCTGACCTTCGCCATCAACCTGGCGGCTGCCTCCACCATTTTCAAAAAGCGCCGGCGCGGGGGATTGCGCTGATGAATCGCTACCGCATGCAATGGGTCGGCTTCGGCCTGTTGGCCCTGGCCGCGCTGACGGTGGTGGCGCCCATCCTCTTCGTCGTCGGCTCGACGGTGGCGCAAGGCATTGGCGCGATCTCCTGGGAATTTCTGACACAGATGCCGCGCGAGGGCATGAAAGCCGGCGGCATCTTCCCGGCCATCGTCGGGACGCTGCTGCTGTCGCTCGGCACGGCGCTGGTCGCCATCCCCTTCGGGCTGGGCGGCGCGATCTACCTGTCTGAATACGCGCGCGACACCTGGCTGACGCGCTCGATCCGGCTGGCAATCATCAACCTGGCTGGCATCCCCTCGGTGGTGTACGGCCTCTTTGGATTGGGGATGTTCGTCCTTTTCTTGCGTCTGGGGACATCCATTCTGGCCGGCTCGCTGACCTTGGCGATCATGACGCTGCCGGTCATCATCAGCGCCGCAGAAGAGGCGCTGCGGGCTGTGCCTACGGAGTTCCGCACCGTCAATGCCAGCCTGGGCGGCACGCGCTGGCAAGGCATTCGCAACATCGTCTTGCCCCAGGCATTGCCGGGCATCATCACCGGCATCCTGCTGGGGCTGTTGCGCGCCGCCGGCGAGACGGCGCCCATCCTCTTCACGGTGGCGGCGTTCTATCTGCCGCGTTTGCCCCAATCGCCCTTCGATCAGACGATGGCCTTGCCCTACCATCTGTACGTCATCAGCACGCAGGTGCCGGGCATGCCGGCGCGCATCCAACATGGCACGGCGCTGGTGCTGCTCGGATTGGCGTTGGCGTTGAGTCTGACCGCCACGCTCATTCGCGGCTACTTCCGCAAGCGTCGGCGATGGTGATACAGGGTATTGCGATGAATCAGGCGAAGCCGAAGACCAAGATTCAGATTGAGCAGGTCAGCTATTTCTACGATAACCAGCCGGCTCTGAAAGATGTCAGCCTGGATGTCCCGGAGCATGCGATCTCGGTCTTCTTCGGGCCGGCCGGCGGCGGCAAGACGACGCTGCTGCGGCTCATCAACCGGCTCAACGATCTGGTGGATGGGACGCGCATGACCGGGCGCATCCTGTTGGATGGGCAAGATATCTACGCGCCGCGCACGGACATCTCACTCTTGCGCCGGCGGGTGGGGATGGTCTTCGCGCTGCCGCTGCCGCTGCCGGGCACGATCCGCGAGAACGTCGTTTACGGCCCGCGCATGGCCGGCCAGCGCGACAAGACCGCTCTGGAGGAGATCGTCGAGCGCAGCTTGAAGCACGCGGCATTGTGGGATGAGGTGAAGGATCGGCTGGATCAGCCGGCCGGCGCCCTTTCCGGCGGCCAGCAGCAGCGCCTGTGCATTGCCCGCAGCCTGGCCCTGGAGCCGGAGGTGTTGCTCCTGGATGAGCCGACCTCTGGCCTGGACCCGATTTCCACCGGCAAGGTGGAAGATTCGCTCTATGAAGCCAAAGAGCATTATACCATCATCATCGTCCCGCACAGCGTGCAGCAGGCGGCGCGCGTGGCCGATTGGGCCGCGTTCCTGTTGATGGGCGAGATGATCGAGTGTCAGCCGGCGCGCGGCCTCTTCACCAACCCGCGCGACAAGCGCACCGAAGACTACGTCGCCGGCCGATTCGGATAGCCGGGACGCATTGAAGGACGGGCCATGGCCGCTCAGACGAAGAAACTCAGCATTGACAGGCTCAATTTCTACTACGGCGAGAAGCGGGCGCTGAACGATGTTTCGCTCGACATCTATGGTCAGCAGATCACGGCGCTGATTGGCCCCTCCGGCTGCGGCAAATCCACCTTCTTGCGCTGCCTCAATCGCATGAACGACACGATCCCCGGCGCGCGCGCCGAAGGGCGCGTCCTGTTGGATGGGCGAGATGTCTACGCGCCGGGCGCCGATGTCATCAGCCTGCGCTTGCGGATCGGCATGGTCTTTCAGCGTCCCAACCCCTTCCCGCAATCTATCTACGATAACGTTGCCTTCGGGCCGCGCGTCGCCGGCCGGCCGGCGCAGAGCCAACTGGATGCCATCGTGGAAGAGAGCCTGCGCGGCGCGGCCCTTTGGAACGAGGTCAAAGACAATCTCAAGAAGGATGCCCTGAGCCTCTCCCTGGGCCAACAGCAGCGCCTCTGCATCGCGCGGGCCATCGCCGTCAAGCCGGAAGTGATCCTCATGGACGAGCCTTGTTCGGCGCTGGATCCGATTGCGACCCTGGAAATTGAAGACCTGATGCGCGCCCTGCGCGCCAACTACTGCATCGTCATCGTCACGCACAACATGCAGCAGGCAGCGCGCGTCTCGGACTGGACCGGCTTCTTCTGGCTGGGCCAACTGGTGGAGTTTGGCGCGACGGAAGTCATCTTCACCCGGCCGGGCCAGCAATTGACCGAAGCCTATATCACCGGCCGAACCGGGTAAATCGCTGGTGGCTTCCCCTGCTGGCCGGCGCAGCCCCGGCCTGTGGCGCAACGCCGACTTCATGAAGCTCTGGATCGGCCAGACCGTCTCGGAGATCGGCTCGCACATCACCCGCGATGGTCTCCCTCTGGCGGCCGTGTTGACCCTGGGGGCCTCGCCGGCCCAAATGGGCCTGCTCAATGCCATCGGCGCGCTCCCCGTCGTCTTCCTGGGACTGTTTGCCGGCGTCGTCGCTGACCGCGCCCGCCGGCGGCCCATCCTCATCCTCGCCGATGTTGGGCGCGCCCTGATCCTGGCAAGCATTCCGCTGGCCGCCGTCCTGGGCGTGTTGCGGATGGGGCAGGTTTACGTTGTGGCGGCGCTGGCCGGCGCGCTGACCGTCTTCTTTGATGTGGCCGACAACGCTTTCATTCCCACGCTGGTCGGTCGCCAGCATATCGTCGAAGCCAACAGCAAACTGGAATCCACCAGCGCGGTAGCCGAGATTGCCGGCTCGGCGCTGACCGGCGTCCTGGTGCAGTGGCTCACCGCGCCCATCGCCATTTTGCTGGATGCCCTCTCCTTCCTCTTCTCGGCATTGTGCATCGGTCTGGTGCGAACGCCGGAGCCGCGTCCCGCGCCGGTCGGCGCGCCAGATGTCTGGCGCGAGATCGGCGAGGGGCTGCGCGCTGTGTTGCATCACCCGATCTTGCGCGCCACGACGACGGCCATGGCTCAGCGCACATTCTTCGGCGGCTTCTTTGGCGCGCTCTACTATCTCTACGCGGCGCGCACCCTGGGCCTGACGCCGGCCGTCATCGGCCTGCTCATCGCCGCCGGCGGGGTCGGGGGACTGCCCGGCGCGATTCTGGCCGGCCGGGCGGCGCGGCGCTTCGGTTTTGGCCCGACGCTGATCGGCAGCAGCCTTGTTTCCAGTCTCCTGGCTTTCCTCGTTCCTCTGGCCGGCGGCGCGCCGATCCTGGCGACGCCGATGCTGGCGCTGGCCCAACTGTGCGGCGATTTCGCGCTGACTATCTACTTCGTGGCTGATCTGAGCCTGCGTCAGATGGTCGCGCCGGCGCCTTTGCTGGGGCGGGTCAATGGCAGCGTCGCCTTCCTGGTCGGCTGCGTCGCGCCGCTGGGCGCGCTGGCCGGCGGCGGCTTGGCCGAGTTCATCGGCCCGCGCGCCGCGCTGGCTGTGGCGGCCCTGGGAACTCTCCTCAGCGTCGGCTGGTTGCTGGCATCGCCGGCGCGGGCGCTGCGCCAGCCGCCGGCCGGCCCTTGAGCCGCGTCTGCGATCTTTCCGACGGCGCGAATGAACGTCGAGAAGAGCAGTCGGGATGCGCGCGGGGATCAGGCGCTCGGCCTGATCCCCGCGCGTTGCTTTACTGCGCCGGCCGCGTCCCGAAGACCATGTCCCACACGGGTGAGCTGACCCCGAAGCGTTGCTCCGGCGTCTTGAAGTGATGATTCATGTGATAAATCTTCAGGAAGCGCCAGTAGCCGCGCTTGTTGGGGAAGTGATGCATGCCGTAGTGGATCATGTCATACGTGATATAGCCGGCGATGAAGCCGGCGAAGAGGCCCGGAATCCACTCCCAGGCGCCCAGCAGGACTCCGAAGATCAATGCATACAGCCCGTAGAAGATCAACGCCAGCGGGATGCTCAACACCGGCGGCATGACCAACCGCGTCTTGGACATGGGCTGCGCGTGATGCACGCCGTGGAACAGGAAGAAGATGCGTTCCTGGGCGGCATTGGCCGGCCGGTGATGGAAGACGAAGCGATGCACCATGTACTCGGTGAACGTCCAGATGATGAGGCCGGCGACCAGCCCCACGGGGACGATCCAGAGAGCGCCGGCCGCGCCGAGAAGGCCCTTGACAAGAAAGTAGGTAGCGACGGGAACCCAGATGATCAAGACGACCAGAGGATTGATGTGGGTGAAGTACTCCAGGAAGTCGGACTTGAACAGGCGAATCGGCTCTTTGCTGGTGCTGATCTCATGGCTCATGGCGCGCTTCTCCTGAACGGGATAATGTAGCCATATCATACCGAATTTGCAGCTTTTTTGCAACCGCGCCGGCCAACGATTCTTTACACAAACTTTACAGCCGCTTCACGCACCTTTTACGCGCCGGCGCGATACTGCTATCAAGAGTTCGCTTTCAGGAGAGATAACATGGCTGCTAAGAATGCGTGCTGTAGCAACGTTGCACCCGAACGCAAAGCAAAAGGCTTCTGGTCTGGCATCCTGTACGGGCTGCTGCCCCACACGTTTTGTATCGGCTTCATCGTCTTCACGGCGCTGGGCGTCACGTTGGCCGCCGGCTTGATGCGCCAGTTGTTGCTGATCCGCTCGTTCTTCTACATTTTGATCGGTCTCAGTCTCGCGCTGACTACCGTGTCGGCGGTCTTGTATCTGCGGCGCATCGGCCGGCTGTCGTGGGCCGGCGCGCAGAGCAAGTGGCGCTATCTGACCATCATGTATGCGACCAGCATCGGCATCAACGTGCTCCTCTTCACGCTGATCTTCCCGGCCGTGGCGAACCTGAATCTGGTCACGCCGGCGGTGGCCGCTGCGCCGGCCCCGGCTGCGTCTGGTCGGCCTGCGGCTGCGCCGGCGGCCGACGCCACTGTGCAGCTTGCGGTGAATATCCCTTGCACCGGCCACGCGCCGCTCATCACGGGCGAGCTGAAGGGCGTCGCCGGCGTCAAGAACGTCAGTTTCAAAGCGCCCAATCTCTTCACGGTCACGTATGACCCGTCCAAGACGTCCGTCGGGCAGATGACTGCGCTGGCGGTGTTCCAGGAGTATAAGGCGCGCATCCTTTCCCAGTGAGGTCGCAAGATTCCCTCGTCTTGTGCTCTCCTCTTCATGCTCTGGTGATCGCCCCCGTCTGGCTAACGGGGGCGATCACGCGCGCGACTTTCTGCCCTCGCCGGGGTTTAGGAATGCGTAAGAAACCTCGGCCATAACAGGAGAGTGATTTATGACCCGCATCGCTCTGGTCACGGACAGCACGGCCTATTTGCCGCCGGCCCTGGTGGAGCGCTACCAGATTACGGTCGTGCCATTGTATGTCCTCTTCGGGAATGAGTCGCTGCGCGATAACGTGGACATCACGCCGTTGGAATTTTATGACCGGCTACGCATGGTGAAGGACACTCTGCCCACCACCTCGCAGCCATCGGCCGGCGATTTCCACGCCGTCTATCAGCGCCTGAAGGCCGACCATGACGCGATCATCTCTTTGCACATTTCTGGCCCCCTATCGGGCACCGTCGCGTCGGCGCAACAGGCGCGCGCCCTGTTGCCCGATTTCCCCATTCATGTCATTGATACCCTTTCCACTTCGATGGGGCTGGGCTATTGCGTCCTGGCGGCGGCGCGGGCCATTGAGGCCGGCGGCAGCGTGGTCGAGGCCCTTGCGGCGGCCCAGAAGATCATCCCGCAGGTACGCATCCACTTCGCGGTAGACACGCTGCGTTATCTGCACATGGGCGGGCGCATTGGCGGCGCGTCGGTGCTGCTGGGCACGGCGCTGGGCATCAAGCCGATCCTGGAAGTGCGCGCCGGCCGTATCGAAGCGGCCGGCAAGGTGCGCTCCATGAAGCGCGCCCAGGAATGGCTGGTGGATGACGTCGTCAAGCAACTCGGCCCGAAAGCGCGGGTAAGGGCGGCCGTCCTTTCGGCCGCCAACCCGGTGGGCGCGGAGCAGGTGATCATGATGCTGCGGGAGCATCTCGACTGCGTGGAGCTGCACATCGCCGAGGTCAGCCCGGTCCTGGGAACCCATGTAGGCCCAGGCACTGTCGGCGTCGCGTACCACGCGGAGCCGTGAGCCCCCCGGCCGGCTAACGCTTGATCAGCGGCATGAAGGCTGACGGCAGCGGGCCGGCCTTGATGTGAATGCTGGCGCTGGCCTTGCGGCCGGCGCTATCCGTCGCTTCCAACGTGACCAGATGCCAGCCATCAGCGAGATCGAAGGCGCTGATGGCTTCGCCGCGTCCCAGCTCGACGCCATCCACCAGCCAGCGCAGCGCGTCGCCTTCCATCGGCCCATCTTCCACGTCTGTGGCGCTGCCGCGCAGCAGCGCCGGCGCGCCCGGCCCGAAGCGCGAGCCTTCGGCGGTCGCGATGAGGACGGTCGGGGCGTGCGCCGGCGCGCTGAACGGCCCATCTGAGACGTCCGTCGCCGTATTGACGCCGTCGTTGGCCGTGACGCGGATCAGGCCGGCGCCGGCGCTGCCCGGCAGCGCCTCGGTGGAGACGGTCAGCGTCGTCGTATAGCATTTGCTGGAGATAGTCATCCAGCTCCCACCCATGTCCGGGCTGTACTGCACCGTATAGAGCAGCAGGTCGCCGTCGGCGTCGGAGGCGTTCCAGCGCACCGTCAGGGTGTCGCTGATGACTTCGCCGCCGTTGGGCGAGAGGAGGGTGACGGCCGGCGCGTGAGCGCTGACGGGCCGCGCGGTCAGGACGACGCCATCGTGCGTGACGCGCACCAGGGCGGCGTCGCCGTCAAACGGGATCGCCAGGCCGAAGATCTCGAAGGGGCTGTCGGTCGGCCGATCCGGCGCGAAGGGTTGGGACAGCAGCACGCGCCCGTCCGCCGCGACCAACTCCAGGCGATAGTCGCCGGCGGTTGCTTGGGCCGAGACGTTGGCGGCCAACAGTTGATCCAGTTTCTGCGCCGGCATGTACGACTCCGGCAGGCGAGCGAGGGTAACGAGGGTGGCCGTCGGCGGGCTGCTGGCCGAGATGCCAACCGCCAGCAGCACTTCGCCCAGGCCGCGATTCGCCGAGTAGCGCGGGCCGGCCGGCGCCGCGCTCACTTCCAGCCCCTGCGTCTTGACCTGATTGTAGATGCTCGACCAGGTATAGTCCGACGGCCAGCGGTACCGCGCATAGGACATCAGATCGCCCACCGGGTCGGTGTATGGAATGATGCGTTTCCCAATCCCGTGGTCGAGGAAGTCGTAGCCATAGTTGGGATACTGGGCGTCGGCGAAGTAACACGGATCGGCGTAGGGATAGTAGCCTGGATCATCCGGATCGCCGCAGTTGACGTGCGGTAGGCCATAGTTATGCCCCAGCTCGTGCGCCAGGGTGACGCCGCCCCTGGGCGTGTTGATCGGCCCTTGCCCCACCGGCGGCGGGTCGTTGGGATCGCCCGGCGGCGGCCCCAGGCGCAGGGCGAACCACATCTGGTCGGTCGCCTCTCCGAATATCCCGACCCGCGCCGCGCCGTTCTGCGTACCGGCGAACGGCCAGGCCATCCCGATGTAGTGCGTCCGAGCGCCGGCCTTGTCGCAGTCGGTCGGATTGGGATTGGTCTTATCGAGTTCGAATAGCTCGGTAAGGAGCAGCGTCGAGTGCCATGAATCGGTAAGGTCGAATGGCTCCGGGCATGGGTAGGGGAATGGCCCCCACCAACACACGTCCGGCCGTTCCACCAATGTATCGCCGTAGTAAGCCTTGATCGGCGCCGGCAACAGCGTGTTGGCGCGGCGCCGCATAGCCATGCCGTCATAGTCGCCGATGTAGAGCACCGAAGGCCAACCATCGTAGGTGTGGACGGGGTAGAATACGGCGCAGATCGGCCGCGGCGGCGAGACGAATTCAACCGTCGCCGTCGTGATATTGTCCGCATAGGATTGTTCGAGGTAGTATTGCGGGTAGTTGACCAGGCACTGCAACTGCACCCGGCCCACGCCGGTCCACTCGGGCGGCAGTTCGTACGTGTAGCTATCTTGGAGCAGGCCGCGGTCAGGATTGGGCTTGACTCTGATTTCGCCCGGCAGGGTCCCCAATTCGCTCCCGTCGGTGCGCAGAACGCGCAACGCGCCGGGTGTGCCGTTGTAGATCTGACCATCAAGGCTCTGGGCATGACAGCGCACGATGGTCTCTCGGCCGGCGGTCAGCATGACGGCGTACTTACCCGTCTGGATGCCCTGGGTCACGTCAATTCCGGTGGATGCCATGCCGGCCGTAAGCACACTAACGCACACATCCGGCGCAGGCATCCCTAAGTCATGATTGCCGACGTTATCGGCGGCCCGCGCATCGAAACAATAGGTATGGCCGCTCTCTCCGACGAAGTTGAACGTGCCGGGTTGCTGGAAAGCGGGCACAACGCCCCATCCGTTGGGATGCGTCGGGGACGTCACCATCACTTCCACATGGGAAACGCCGGAGCCGGCGTCGTTCGCCCAAATGGTGATCGGGAAGATGGGAGAGCCTACAATAGGATTGGGCGATGTGACTCCGGCGGTCGGCGCCACAGTGTCAATCTGGAAGGGGCCGCGACGGATCTGGTGGCTCCAGTTGCCGGCGACATCGCGCGTGCGGAGGTAGAAGTAATAGACGCCGTCGGCCAGGGGCGGGCTGATCGTCTCGTTGGTATTGGGGGCGTGCAGCATGTTTTCCACTGCCGGCGCTTGCGCGTTGGGATCGCTGCTCCACAGGATGGAGTAGCCATGCACGCCGCTGCGGAAGTCGGATGCGCCGCCCCAGCGCGCCAGGATCGTGTTGTCGTTGGACCAGGTCCCCTCGGCCGGATTGAAGTAGAACTGGTCCGGGTTGCTCGGCTCCACGGTATCCACCCAGTACGGGCCGGCCCAGGCCGCTCCTCTGGCCCAGTTGCCGGCGCCGTCCACTGCCCGCACCATGAAATACCACTGGCCGTTGGTTTGATAGCCAATGCCGGTGTTCGTTTGCAATGCTGTGTCGCGCGTATCCTCGACTGTATCCGGCGACGTCACAGACTCGGCCCACAGGAGGGAATAGCCGTGCACGCCGCTGGTGGCGTCGTATGCGCCGCCCCAGGTCATCGTGATGGCCGAAGTGTTCAACCAGGTTTCGATGGGCCGATCCCCTTCGACCCAGGTCGGGTTGCTCGGCTGATCGTCGTCCACGGTCGTGGTGGTCAGGGTCAGGCGCGGCGCGTACTCGCCCTCGCGCGAGCTGAAGCGGCGGTGGCCCACGATGGAGCCGTCATGCAAGACGAAGAGGCCATAGTTGGCCGCCGGCTCAAAGGCCCATTCGCGCGCGATGCTGGTGATGTCCCATGAGACCCAGCCGGCCGCCGTCGGCACGTTCTGCACACCGTACCCGACCGGTGTGAACCCGGGCGCGTTGTTCCACGTGACGCCCATCTCCTCCCACGGGCCGAGGGCGCGCACGGCCTTGAGGGTATACTGCGACGGCCCTGGGTCGGCCACCGGCTCGTTGTAAAGGTCGAGGGTAGCGTGCTTGACGTAGACGCCGGCCGGCAGGTTCATGTCGAAGCGGATCAGCGCCCAGCGCGCAACAAGCGGGAAGTCGGGAATGGCGAATGGCGCTTGCGAGACCTCCAGGGCCGTGTCCGCGCCGTGGTTGCTGCTGGCGCTGCCCATGTCCACCCAGGCGTCTATCCGGCCGCCGGCCGGGACATGCGTTGCCGTGGGGCTGGTGGTCGGCGTGGATGTCCGAGTCGGCGTGCCGGTGACGGTGTGCGTCGCCGTCGGCGTGGCGGTACGCGTCGGCGTGGGCGTGCGCGTTGCCGTCGGCGTGTTGGTGCGCGTCGGCGATGGCGCGATGGTCGGCGTCGCCGTTGGGGCGCTGTAGGTGACGACCAGGCGCGGCGGAACCTCGCCATACTCGCGGCTGAAGAACGTCCGCGAATAGTTCAGTGCGCCTTCGGGGCCGCGCAGCTCCAGACCGGAGTTGCCGTCCGTCAGCCACGACTGGGCAATGGCCGTCACTTCCCAACTGTACCAGCCGCGCCGGGTCGCGATGGAGGTCGAGGCGGCGCGGTCGAAGATGGTCGGCTGCGCGTTCCAGGTCACTGCGCGCTCAGCCCAGCGCCCGTCCACCTGGATGGCGCGCACGGTGATCGGGTCGGCGCCGCCGCCGGTGTCCAGGTAGACCTGCAGTTCGGCGCGCTCGATCACGGCGCCGGCCGGCAGGGATAGCGGGAAAGCCAGCAGGCTGCGCTGGGTGAAGATCGGCCGGCCGGTGTTGTTGGCGACCAGCAGGGAGGAACTGCTGCCCAGATTGGTATTGGGCTGGGCGCTGTCAATGCTGGCGTCGGCGTTGGCAGTGAAGGTGACCTGGGTGGAGGCGAGGCGCATGGCCGCGCCGGGCGCGGCGAGGCTGAGCCGGCGGGCCGGCGCGCCCCATAAGAGCAGGGTGACAAGCATAAGGCAGCCGGCGGTCAGGAGAAGCGGCCACGGACGTCTGTGTGCGGGCATGAGGCGACTCCTTTCGTGAAACCGGGCAGTCATGCGGATGTGAAGGCGGCGCTCTGAACACTGCTTTCAGCGCAAAGAGGGATGGATGAAGCTGCCATACGCTTTCATTCTACTGCGCGCCGGGCCAAGAGTCAATGACTTCGGCCTTCCGGAACAGGGTCATTTCAGAGTCGTGCCGTGACGGTACGCGTGAATGATAGTCTGACCGCAGAGCCGCAGAGGGCGCAGAGGAAACCAGGCGCAGGTTGTGGAAGATCGCCCTTTCCGACTCTCTGCGCCCCCGCGGTGGGTGGCGTACTGCGATTAACGTCTGACCAGCGGCATGAAGGCCGCCGGCAGCGGGCCGGTCTTGATATGAATGCTGGCGCTGGCCTTGCGGCCGGCGCTATCCGTCGCTTCCAACGTGATCAGATGCCAGCCATCGGCCAGGCTGAAGGCGCTGATCGCCTCACCGCGTCCGATCTCTCGGCCGTCCACCAGCCAGCGCAACGCGTTGCCTTGCATGGGGCCATCTTCCACGTCTGTGGCGCTGCCGCGCAGGAGCGCCGGCAAGCCCGGCCCGAAGCGCGACCCTTCGGCCGTCTCGATGATGACGGTCGGGGCGTGGGTTGGCGCGCTGAAGGCCGCATCCGAGACATCTGTCGCCGTGTGGACGCCGTCGTTGGCCGTCACGCGGATCAGGCCGGCGCGGGCGCTGCCGGGCAGCGCTTCGGTCGAGACGGTCAGCGTGGTGGTGTAGTAGTTGGTCGCCACGTTCACCCAGCTTTGGCCCATGTCCGGGCTGTACTGCACGGTATAGCGCAGCGGGTCGCCGTCGGCGTCCGAGGCATTCCAGCGCACGGTCAGCGTGTCGCGGAGGACCTCACCGCCGTTGGGCGAGATGACCGTGACGGCCGGCGCGTGGGCGCTGACGGGCCGCGAGGTCAAGATGACGCCATCGCGCGTCACGCGCACCAGGGCGGCGCTGCTGTTGTAGGGGATGGCCAGGCCGAACATTTCGAACTGGCTGCCATCCGGCCGATCCGGCGCGAAGGGCTGAGAGGACAGCACGCGCCCATCGGCCGCGACCAGCTCCAGACGGAATTCGCCGGCCAGGACCCGCGCCGAGACGTTGGCCTGTAGCAGGCGCTCCAACTTTTGCGCCGGCATATACGCCTGCGGCAGGCGGGAGAGACTGACCAGGGTGGCCGTAGGCGGGTTGCTGGCCGAGACGCCGACTGCCAGCAAGACATCGCTGGATCCCAGGGTCGGCGTGAGCGCCGGCGCGGCCGGCGTCGCGGCGGATTCCTGCCCCTGCGCCTTGGTCTGGCCGTAGATGACCGCCCAGGTATAGTCCGACGGCCAGCGGAAGCGGGCATAGGACATCAGGTCGCCCACCGGGTCATCGTAGGGGATGACGTAGGGCCACAGCATGTCGAAGCCGTAATTGGGATGCGCGTCGTCGGCGAAGTGACACGGGTCGGCATAGGGATAGTAGCCTGGGTCATCAGGCCCGCCGCAATCGGTATGCGGCAGATCGTAGTTGTGCCCCAGCTCGTGCGCCAGGGTGACGCCGCCGCGTGGCGCGTTGATTGGCCCTTGCCCCAGCGGGGGCGGGTTGTTGACGTCCACCGGCGGCGCGTCCAGGCGCAGGGCAAACCACATCTGGTCCGTCGCCTCGCCAAAGACGCCCATGCGCGCCATGCCGTTGGTGCCGCCGGCGAAGGGCAGGAGCGTCCCGACGAAGTGCGTGCGCGCGCCCACGTCATTGCAGTAGTTCGGATTGGGCGTCGTCTGATCCATGATGTACAGTTCGGTGAGGATCAACGTCTGGTGCCAACTGCTATTGGGGTCGAAAGGCTCGCTGCAGGGATAGGGAACCGGCCCCCACCAACAGACGTCCGGCCGCTCGATCAGGCCCATGCCGTAGTAGCCGCGGATGGGCGCCGGCAGCAGCGTGTTGGCCCGGTGCAAGATGTCTGCGCCGTCATAGCTGCCCATATAGAGCGCCGAGGGCCAGCCATCGTAGGTGCGGACGGGATAGAACATGGCGCAGATCGGGCGCGGCGGCGCGACGAACTCGACGGTCGCCGTGGCGATGTTATCTTGATACGATTGCTCGAGGTATTTGGCCGGCGAGTTGACCAGGCAGCGGAATTGGCGCTGCCCCTGGGCCGTCCATTCGGCCGGCAAATGGTAGGCGTAGCTGTCCTCCAGCCGGCCGCGGTCGGGATTGGTCTTGACTGTGAGCGCGGCGGTCAGCGTGCCAACCGGACTGCCGTCGCCGTTCAGCACCTCCAAGACGCCCGGCGTATAGGGGTACGGCTCGCCATCTATGCTCTGGGCGAGACAGCGCACCCACGTATCGCGGCCGGCGGTCAATGCGACGGGATAGAGGCCGGTGGAGAGGATGCCCTGGGTCACTTCGACGCCGGTGGCCGCCACGCCGGCCAACTCGATGTTCACGCAGACGTCCGCGGCCGCGTCAAAGGGCTGCTGATTGCCGGCCAGGTCCGTCGCCCGTGAGCGGAAACAGTAGGTCGTGCCCGGATTCCCATGAAAGGTGTACGCGCCGGGCTGCGTGAAGTCCGTGATGATGAACCAGCCGGACTGCGCGCCGGCGCTCCCCTGTACCTCGACGCCGGCAATGCCAGAGGCCGCGTCGGCGGCGCTGAGCGTGATCGGGAAGTCGCGCGCGTTGGCGACATTGGAAGGCGCTGTGACCTGCGAGGTCGGCGGCGTGGTGTCAATCTTGAGGGGGCCGCGATGGATGGCGGCGCTCCAGTTGCCGACGACATCGCGCGCCCGGAGATGAAAGTAATACACGCCGTCGGCCAGGGGCGGGCTGATCGTCTCGTTGGTGCCGGCGACGTGCGCCACGTTCTCTAGCGCCGGCGGTTGCGTGGTAGGATTCGTGCTCCAACTGATGGAGTAGCCATGCACCCCGCTGCCGATGTCGGATGCGCCGCCCCAGCGCATTAAGATCGTGTTGTCGTTGGACCAGATCCCCTCGGCCGGATTTGAGTAGAACTGGTTCGGGTTGTTGGGCGGCGTCGTGTCGAGCCAGTAGGGGCCGGCCCACGCCGCGCCATTGGCCCAGTTGCCGGCGCCGTCTACGGCGCGCACCATGAAGTACCAGAAGTTGCCGTCGGCGGGGATAGTCGTCTCTAGCGAGGTCGCGCGCGTGTCTTCTGTCTGATCCGGCGTGGTCACGGACGTGCCCCACCGAATGGAATAGCCATGCACGCCGCTGGTGGCGTCGGACGCGCCGCCCCAGTACATGGTGATCGCCGGCGCGTTCGACCAGGTCTGGATCGGCCGATCGCCTTCGACCCGCAAGGGATTGGTCGGCAGGTCGTTGTCCACGCTGGTGGTGGTCAGCGTCAGGCGCGGCCGGTTGGCCCCCTCGAACGAGTTGAAACGGCGATGGCCGATGATGAACCCATCATGAACGACATAGACGCCGTAGTTCTGGGCCGGCTCGAAGGCCCATTCCCGGGCGATGTTGGTAATATCCCACGAGACCCAGCCGGCCGTCGTCGGGACATTCTGCACGCTGTAGCCGGTCGTCGTCCAGACGGGCATGTTGTCCCACGTGACGCTCATCTCCTGCCATGGCCCCGTGGCGCGCCAGACTTGCAAGGGATACTGCGCCGGGCCGGGCATGTCAACCGGGTCGTTGTAGAGGTCGAGAGTAGCGTGCTTGACGTAGACGCCGGCCGACAGGTTCATATTGAAGCGTACCAGCGCCCAGCGCGCCACATCGGGCAACGCCGGCGCGCTGGCCGGGGCCAGGGAGACCTCCAGGAAAGAGTCTGCGCCGTGGTTGGCGTGGGTGTTGCCCATGTCCACCCAGGCGTCCATCAGGCCGCCGGCCGCGATGTTCGTCGCTGTAGGTGTGGGAGTGATCGTAGGCGGCCGCGTCGGCGTTGGCGTGCGCGTTGCGGTGGGCGTGTTGGTGCGCGTCGGCGATGGCGCGATGGTCGGCGTCGCCGTCGGGACGCTGTAAGTGACGACCAGGCGCGGTGGTCCCTCGATATACTCGCGGCTGAAGAACGTCCGCGAATAATTCAGCGCGCCTTCTGGGCCGCGCAACTCCAACCCGAAATTGCCATCGCTCAGCCACGACTGGGCGATGGCGGTGACGTCCCAGCTCACCCAGCCGCGCGCAGTCCCTACAGAAGCCGTCGCCATGCGATCGAAGACGGCCGGCTGGGTGTTCCAGGTGACCGTGCTCTCCGTCCAGCGCCCGTTCACCTGGAAGGCGCGCATGGTGAGCGGGGCAGCGCCGCTGCCGGCGTCCAGGTAGATCTGCAATTCGGCGCGCTCGATCACGGCGCCGGCCGGCAGCGATAGCGGGAAAGCCAGCAGGCTGCGTTGGGTGAAGGTCGGTCGGCCGGCGTAGTTGGCGACCAGCAACGAAGTCCCTCCCAGCCGGCCAGTGGGCAGCGAGCTGTCAATCGTGACGTCGCCGCTGGGATTGAAGGTGGTCGTCGTAGAGGCGAGGGCGGCGCGCGGGTCGGGCGCGGCGAGGCTGGGCCGGCGGGCCGGCGCGCCCCACAAGAGCAGGGCGACAAGCATGAGGCAGCCGGCGGTGAAGAGAAGCGGCCACGGACGTCTGTGTGCGGGCATGAGGCGAGTCCTTTCGTGAAGCCGGGTAAGTCACATGGATGGCGGGCGGCGCTCTGGACACTGCTTTCAGCGCAAAGAAGGATGGATGAAGCTGCAATGCCCCCTCATTTTACTGTGCTGGTGGTCACAAGTCAATAGGACGATGCGCCGGACGCGGCTTTCGGCTTTGGGGAATTGGGGGTATAATGGCCGGCGCACGGGTGGACGAACCTGGAGAAGCGAGGTCATGGGTCTTGAAGAGCGAGATCGCCCGCCGCGTCGGGGACCTGGCGCCGGCGTGGCTGCGCCGCGAGGGCCAGCACATCCTCTATGTCCTGAATCTGGCGCTCCCCTCGGCCGGCGAGCAGCTCCTCAGTATGCTGGTCGGACTGGTGGATACGTTTCTGGTCGGGCACCTGGGGGCCGATGCCCTGGCCGCGGTCGGATTGGCGAACCAATGGGTGATGATGGCGACGGTCTTCTTCGGCGCGGTCGGCACCGGCGCGACCGCGCTGATCGCCCGCATGATCGGGGCGCGCGATCCGGCCGGCGCCAACTTGGTGCTGCGCCAGGCGTTGTTGTTGGCCCTCTTCATTGGGGCGCTGGTGATGATCCCCCCTGGTCGTGCTGGCCGGGCCGGCGACGCTGCTGATGGGCGCAGAGGGCGGCGCGTGGCCCCTGGCGACGCAGTACCTCCGCATCGTCGGCTATATCACGATCTTCTCCGCGATCATGTTCGTGGGCAACGCTTGCCTGCGCGGCGCCGGCGACACGCGCACGCCCCTCATCACGATGGCTATTGTCAATGTCATCAATATCATCGTGGCCTGGACGCTCATCAATGGGGCCTTCGGTTTGCCACGGATGGGGGTGGCCGGCTCGGCGGTGGGCGCGGCGGTGGCCCGGGCGGCCGGCGGCATCCTGGCAGTGGCCGTCTTGCTGCGCGGCCGGGCGCGCCTGACGCTATCGCTGCGTGGCTTTCACATAGACCTGGGCTTGATTCAGCGCATGTTGCGCGTCGGCCTGCCGACCGGCGCGGAGCAGATCATCTTCCGCCTGGGGATGATGTCGTATACCCGTGTGGTGGCATCCCTGGGCACCGCGGCCTTCGCCGCGCACCAGGTGGCGCTGAATAGCGAGTCGCTCTCCTACATGCCGGGCTTCGGGTTCGCGGTGGCCGCCACCGCTCTGGTCGGGCAAGGGTTGGGCGCCAAGGACCCGCGCCGCGCCGAGCGAGACGGCTATACCGCCTTCGGCATCGCCGCGGTCATGATGTCGCTGATGGGCGTGGTCTTCATCGTCTTCGCCCGGCCGATTGTTGGCTTCTTCACGTCGGACCCGGAGCTGATCGCCCTGGGCGTTCCCCCGCTGCGCCTAATCGGCCTGGCGCAGCCCTTCCTGGCCTCCACGATGGCGTTGGCCGGCGCGTTGCGTGGGGCCGGCGAGACGCGCGTTCCCATGCTGGTTAATGGCGTGAGCATCTGGGTCGTGCGTATGCCGTTGGCCCTCTTCATCACGCAAGTGCTGGGTTGGGGCCTGACCGGCGCATGGGTTGCCATGTCGCTGGATCTGGTCGTGCGCGGGGGTTTCATCTTCTATCATTTTCGCACTGGCAAATGGAAAGAAAAAGAGGTATGACGACGTTGACGGTAGAGAGCAGCGCGGAGGCGAAGGAGCGCCGGCTCCTGGATGTCCTGGCGAGCCGGCCGGCGTTGGCCGTCGCCTTCTCTGGCGGTGTGGATAGCAGCTATCTCCTGGCGGCGGCCGTGGCCGCGCTGGGGCCGGCGCGCGTTATCGCCCTGACCGCCGACTCGCCTTTCACGCCGCGCCACGAACTGGAGGCGGCGCGCCAGACGGCCGCGCAGATTGGGGCGCGACACATCGTCCTGCCGCTCAATCCCCTGGAAGAGCCGGCCGTGGTCGCCAATCCGCCCGACCGCTGTTACTATTGCAAACAGGCGGTCTTTTCGGCGCTGCTGGCGCGGGCGCGCCAGGAAGGCGCGTCCACGTTGGCGCACGGGGCGAACGCTGATGATCGCAACGACTATCGGCCCGGCCAGCGCGCTGCCGACGAGCTGGGCGTGATCGCGCCCCTGGACGAGGCCGGCCTGACCAAGTCGGAAATCCGCGAGCTGTCGCGCCGGCGCGGCCTGCCGACCTGGGACATGCCGGCGCAGGCCTGTCTGGCGACGCGCATCCCCTTCGGGACGGCGCTGGACGCCGAGACGCTGGGCCAGATTGAGCGCGCCGAGGACTTCTTGCGCCGGCGTTTCGGCCTGCGCGCCCTGCGCGTGCGCCGGCATGGCGTCATTGCCCGGCTGGAGCTGCCGCCAGAGGCGTGGCCGGCGCTGCTGGAGCCGGCGGCGCGCGCCGAGCTGCTGGCCGCGTTCCAGGCATTGGGCTTCGGCGCGGTGACGCTGGACCTGGCCGGCCTCCGCAGCGGCTCGATGAACGTATTGCATCAAAAAGGGAGTACAAGTGGCTCATCCACATAGTCCTTCAACAGACCCGTCCATGCTGACCGATGGCGGCTTCGCGCGGCTCGATTTCGGCCGGCAAGGGCGCACCGGCATCCCCGAAGTCGTCCTGGCCGACCGTAAGCGCACCGAAGATGCGCTGGCGATTGCCCGACGCTTCATGGAGCGCCAGGGCCGCGCCATCCTCAGCCGCGTGCCGGCCGAGCTGGAAAACCGGCTGCGCGCCGAATGGGGCGGGCCGGACGTCGCGCTGACCTGGTACGAGGCGGCGCGCGGCATGGTGATCGCCCGCGCCGGGCAGCCGGTCGCGCCCAATGGCGGGCGCGTCGGCATCCTGACGGCCGGCACTTCCGACATGCCCATCGCGCAAGAGGCGGCCATGCTGCTGCGCGAGATGGGCTGTGAGGTCTACGAGGTGTACGACGTGGGCGTCGCCGGCCTGCA